>DASWWQ010000145.1:0-7774 GCA_036405935.1 Flavobacteriales bacterium | reverse complement strand
GCTCTGACCACTTCTTGGTCTGCAAGAACACACCATGCCTCCTGAGAAAGTAGTATACAGCGAGTCCTGCATCCTCACCGTACCTAGAGAAAGATCGAATACGATTGAATGATTCGTGACAAGCATCACCTCCTTCAGCGGACAACGTTTCAAGAAACATCTTATATATTCCTCGACACAATTGAATCCCGTTCCTACGCATAAAGTCATTTTGCAACTTATACTGAGCCTTCGGTCGTATAGTCCTGGACTTCAGATCTATGTTGAAGTAGTGAGACTTCGCTCTTGCCATAGGCTTGTTTCTTCCAATACCATCGTTAACATCAAGAAATTTGGTCCTGCTAATAATGAAAGCTTCCCTTATTGTCTGCTCAATTGACGGGTTCAATCCATCACGATTCCCGTAGTATGAATTGCATTCATCACAAACCGAACTACAAATCATAGTCCCACCGAGTGACTTTGGTACAACATGCGCCCTATTCTTGAAAGAAGCAATAGAACTATCCCTCAAGCACCATATGCACCTCCTTTCGTAATCTTTCATTCCGCTAAGGCTTCAATACGGCGAATACTGTTCAAGAATGTTTCCTTTAAACTTCTACTATCTGGCAAATCAACAAAGGCGTCACCACGAATATACCATGCAACCCAAGCTGTTAAGGCAGATGAGGCGAAGATCCAATCCGGATCATTCTCATCCAATTGCATAAGTTCCATCGCCCTGACCAATCTAGATTGCGGACTAGGGTGCGAACTGCTCGGGGAGAGATGCCGGTCCATCAACAGAACACATGCATACGCCACGATGATTCCTCTTCGAACGGCCAGTCTATCGAATTCGCTACCAGGGGCATCAAGCAACCAACGTAAAGCAAAATCATCCGCATCAACTTCCTCTTGAACTGATGAAGGAGAGTAATCGAGGTGCCTATAATACTGGTGACCGACCTCGTGCATGAGAATAACAGTCATCGCCGATTGAAAAATCGCATTGGAAGAAGCAATAGCGACAAAATCTCCTGCCTCCGGATTCTCTGGGTTCGGCAAGGAAAAGTGTTGCTCTGGTCTGAGAACAACAAGTAGCTCCATCGCTGCCTTGCTAACGGCTGACATGCGAGCAAACCGCGGAATGCTGATATCATAAGGACGCGAATCTCTTGTCCGCACGCGCACTGCCGCAAGCATGGCACTGCACGTCATGCTGTACCCCATACTCCAGAGCATCTGGAGGAAAGTCTCTGAAATCTGAATCTCAGCAAACCCTTTGCCCTGTTCATCAACGCGTGGAACCAATTGAGCAGCGTACAAAATGGGGCCTCTAGCTACTGCGCAGGCAATGTTTGGGGAGAGCTCTCGAAATGATGTCTCCTCGACCAATATTTCTCTAAAGGCTTCCGAGACATCATGAAAATGGTCTAAGGCCTTATCAATGAGGCATCGAACCGGAAGCCGCCCCCTCCGTGGATCGAAGAAAGGTACTTCAGCGTATTGAGCGCGGATTACCATTGCGAGTGTAAGGCCCCCCAAGAACAGGCACGGTCGTTTCCCGTTTCGACAGCATTTGCTCCTTGGAACCGAACGCCCACGGCCAATGGCGATGGATTACCTACGATCGGGTTGAGGAAGAATTACGCCAAGCTCTGCGCGTTGAATAGATAATGTAAGGTCCCCAAGAACGGATTTGGTCTGTCCCACCATCAGATATCTGTCCGAAGAACAAACTGAAGTCATCAGGCTATCTGTAGATCTGAAATGTTTTCAGTTCTCCCGGTCGACACGGAGCATATCCCGAACCCAGCAGCAACGCCCTACGGTTCGCCTGTGGGGCGTTTGCTTTACGTCAGGGCCTAGTCACTATGACAGGCCTCACCACTCTTTCCTCTTGGCCTTCAGCTACGAGCCACACCATGGACAGCCCTGCGGGTATTGAAGTCCGGTTCAGGGTGAACATCCGGGGATTTGAGCTATCCACTTCAGCATCCAGCAAAACGAACAAGGTCCGCCCCAGAGCATCCACCGCACGGACATTAACACGCTGGTCGGTGCTGGACTGGAGTATGACCATGGATTCATTCTCCAAGGGGTTCGGGGTCACCAACAGGGCCATACCCTCGGCGATGGTGTCGGCCTCCATTGAGCATGGTCCAAGGAAACATCCATGCGCCAAATGCGCAGGAACTCCATTGGGACTGATGCAGATGGTATGCGCGTTCGCGGGATTGCCCGGAGGCACATGGCAAACGAGAACTTTGGAGTTGGCATTGCCGCAGCGAACGTCCACCACTCGCACGAAGGCGGAATCAATGGCTGTGCAACCGGTCCCGTCGGTTAATGCTGCATAGTACCACGTGCTGACCGTGTCACACACGATCAATGCAGCAGCCGTATCAGCGGTGCTCCATGCGACCATGGATGGAGACTCCCCAACCACCTCCGGAGCGAGGGTAACGCAGGATAGCGGCTCATACCCCCAATAGACCGTCATCGTATCGCTGGGGAAGTCAACGCTACATTGGGCCTTGAGGCCTATGGAAGCAATGACCAGGAGGGTAGCGAGGGTGTAGCGTTTTCCCATGAGGGCAAGTTATGGAGCAATCGTGCAGTGGTCAACCTGCGGAAATAACACGCACACCGTAGAGTTCGTTCGGGGCTCGCTATCCAACTGAGCATCTGTACGGCCCCCAAGAACAGGCATCGTCATTTCTCGTTACGACCGCATCTGTTCCTAGCGGCCTTACAGCCTCCTTATCCCGGAGCTTCTTCTTGAACTCGGAGAGCATTGTACCAGTCTCTCCGGCCAAACCGAGCAAGGGGATCAAAATGTGCTCGTTGCTCCTATTGGCTTTTGCGAATTGATCGGTCTCGCGTGCAATGCTCTGATAATCGTCGAAGTCCATAGATCTATGGTGGTGCTAGTGCTTCTATAAAAGCTGCAACTTCTTGGGTTAATAGCCGGAAGGCCGACCAATGATGTGCAGAAGGGGATTTCGATCGAGGCCGAACCCTAACGGAAATCGAACAGAACATTGTCTTTTCTACTCGGCCCGCAAATGCCAACGCCCTGAAACTCAATGAACTGTAAATCAGCCAGATACAAGAACACAATCCCTTCTTCGGTACGAGCGAAGCGGCGTAATGCCGCTTCGCTTTTCTTTGTCCCCGTCCCTCTACCGGACCAGGGGCCTGAAGGGGCCGCTGTCATGTTCTTCTTGGATCTCCCCTAAACCAAGTATGCATGGCGAAGCGTTACCGGACCCGTCGTTACCGTTCCAACCTCACCGCGTGGAGCTGGACCTGCGTCCCGCTCGGCGTCGGCGTGCTGGTGGCCACCGTGCTCACCGGCAACAAATGGGTTCCGCTCGTGGCCCTGTCCGTGGTCGCGGTGGGCTTCGCCATCGCTTGGTGGCGGGACCGCATACCGGATATCACCTACGGCATGGACCGGGAGAAGATGACCTTGGGGCGGGGCGGCATACGCCGCGAGGTTCCCTTGGAGGAGGTGATGGACGTGAACCTGATCGATCGATCGGCGGCGCGCCAGTACGTGCAGCGGACGGTGCGTTCGCAAAGCACCGAACGCCGGGAGATGCGCAAGGCCACACGCGCCCTGCTCCGCTACTGCACGGTGGATATCGGCATGGCCTCGCTGTCCTTCGGTATCGGCCGTTCCATGATCGATCGCCTGCCCAACGGCAAGGACGACCTGTTGCTGCTGCGCTTGCGTACGGGTGAACAGTTCCTGTTATCGCCGCAATACCCGCACGATGTGATCACCGCCGTGGACCATATGATCCTGGATCGGCACCGGCCGGTGCCGATCGCACGTGCGCAGCAACTAGCGGTAGCGCACCCGCTGGCCCACCCGCAGGGTGGAGCGTGAACTGATGCGGTTCATGCGGCACAACCGCGAGACCGGTACTCCGTAGCGGCGGGAGATCGCGGACAGCGTGTCCCCTTTCCGTACCCGGTAGTAGCGCGAGGCCTTGGCGGCGGCGCGTGCCTTTTCCGCAGCGGCGAACACCCCGGGGTGGATACAGAAGGTATCCGCGCGGAGGGCGCCTTGCGTGAGGTCGAAGAGCTGTTGGGGATCGATCGGGCTGCCCAGGTAACGGGTCTCGAAATGCAGGTGGCTGCCCGTGGAGCGCCCCGTGCTGCCACCCAGACCGATGAGACCACCGGCCTCCACATGGTCACCGGGTTCCACCGAACGTTGGCTCAGGTGACCATAGAGCGTCTCGAGCCCGTTCGCGTGGCGCACCACCACCACATGGCCGTATTGCTTGTGATAGCGCGAGATCCGCACCGTGCCTTCGAAGGCGCAGGCCACCGTATCACCGGTCTGCAGTTTGATGTCGGTACCGTAGTGCATGCGGCCCCGGCGTGGACCGAAGGGCGAGGTGATGCCCCCCCGGACAGGCAGATGATGATCGCAATCGGCGTATGCCAACCTCAACCGTACGGTATCCTTCGGAAGCAACTCCTTCACGAAGATGGCATCCGTGTTCCAACCCTTGTAGATGTCCGCCGCAGGCAAGGCGAGGACGGGATCCACCACAGCGGCATCCTCGTCCATCAGCTCCTCCTCTGCGCCTTCCTCATCCAGTTCGATCTCCTCGGGTCCTCCGATGGCGCTGGTGTCGGCCTGCGCGTGGAGCCCTTGGCACAGCCCCGTGATGAGGGCCGCGAGCAGGATGGGGCGAAGTCGTTCTCCGTGCATGGCCGGCAAAAATATCCGGACCGGCGGAAGCCTTTGCCGCCGTTCCTCGTCCGGGACCAACACGGCCCCGTTGATGGATGCATCCCGCTCGCGCAAACGCCCGGTCGCCGGGCCTTCCGCGCTTGGGGTGCATCTTTGCCGCAGCCGGTTAAAGTCTGTTAACATGTCCTTCCATCACCTCGCTGCGCCCGCTGCCGCCCTCCTGCTGATGACCGCCTGCACGGATAGGCCGAACGCCCATGGCGATCGGTTGGGCGTGGACAGCGCGGCCTTCGACGAGCGTGTACGACCGGAGATCTATGCCAGGGTGAAGCTGACCACGGACCTCGGTGCGTTATCGGCCAACGAGAAGGCCATGCTGCCCTTGTTGTTGCAGGCCGCAGCGATCATGGACAGCCTGTTCTGGGAGGAAGCGTGGGGCCGCAAGGACAGCCTTCCCGCGCAACCGATGGACGAGGATTCCAAACGCTTCTTCCGCTACAACTACGGTCCTTGGGATCGTTTGGCGGGCGACCTTCCCTTTGTGCCGGACCAAGCGGAAAAGCCCAAGGGTGCGCGGTTCTATCCGGCGGACATGACGCTGGAGGAGTTCGAAGGATGGGTGGACCCGCGCAAGTCGGATGCCTACTCGATGGTGCGTCGCGACAGTACCGGCAAGCTGATGGTTGTACCCTACCACGTATGGGCGGAAGGACCCGTGCAGCGCGCGGCCGACCTGCTGCGCAGTGCGGCCGCGCTGGCCGATGCGCCCGGCCTGCGCAAATACCTGCTGGCCCGTGCCGAAGCCCTGCTCACCGACCGGTACGATGCCAGCGACAGCGCCTGGTTGGACATGCGCGACAACACCATCGATGTGATCATCGGCCCCATCGAGAACTACGAGGACCAGCTGCTGGGGATCCGCACCGCGCATGCGTGCTACATCGCCGTGAAGGACAAGGAGTGGACCGTGAAGCTGGACCGCTTCGCGAAGCTGCTGCCCGCGTTGCAGAGGGCCCTTCCCACGGAGGAACGTTTCAAACGTGAACGGCCCGGCGGTTCCTCCCAGCTCGGCGCCTACGATGTGGTGTACTATGCGGGCGATTGCAACGCCGGGGGCAAGACCATCGCCGTGAACCTCCCCAACGATGAAGCGCTGCAACTGCGCAAGGGCACACGCCGCCTACAGTTCAAGAACGCCATGCGGGCCAAGTTCGATCGTATCCTCGCGCCCATCGGCAACCGGTTGATCGCGGCGGACCAACGGCGCCACATCACGTTCGATGCGTTCTTCGAGGATGTCATGTTCCATGAGGTGGCCCATGGCCTGGGCATCAAGAACACGGTGAACGGGAAGGGCACCGTACGCGAGGCGTTGCTCGAGGAACATGGCGCGCTGGAGGAAGGCAAGGCCGACATCCTCGGTCTCTGGATGATCGGTGAACTGCGCAACCGGGGCGAGATCACCACGGGTTCCATGCTGGACAACCAGGTGACCTTCCTGGCGGGCATCCTCCGCTCCGTGCGCTTCGGGGCCAGCAGCGCACATGGCCGGGCCAACATGTTCCGGTTCAACTACCTCTTCGACCGCGGTGCCTTCCTCCGCGATGACGCCACGGGCACCTACCGTGTGGATCCCGAGGCCATGGATCGTGCAATGGACGAACTTTGCGCCTTGATCCTCCGCCTTCAAGGGGAAGGTGCCATCGATGAACTGCGCAAGCTCATGGCCGAGCAAGGGACCATCCGGCCCGAGCTGCAAGCCGACCTCGACCGTCTGGCCCAGGAGGCCATACCTGTCGATATCGTCTTCGAGCAAGGCATGGAAGCCTTGGGACTGCGCCGCACGCCCTGATATCCTGCACGCTGCATGCAAAAGCCGGTGAATGCGGAACCGCCGGCCGAACGGCCCGTGCAACAGATCGCCCATTGGCTGCTCATCGGCTCCGTTTCGCTGCTCCTCACCCTTCCGCTGTTCGTGCTCGTCTACAGCGCCATCCCGCGCATGGACCTGCCGCAGGCCGCCGGATGGCGCATCGACCACATCCTGGTGTTCCTGGTCCTGCTCACCGCGGTGGTGCTCCTTCTGCGCCGCTTCCAGATGGCGGTCTACGGCATCCTCATCCTCGGCCTCGGCACCATCACCGTTACCAGCCTGATGCGCACCTACGGCTTCCAGGACCTGCGGACGGACTACCTGGTGATGCTGCACGCCCTGCGCGAGAACACCGTACGCATGAACATCGGTCCCAGCGCCAGCGCTCCGTTCACCGGTGCCGAGGAGATCGCCGCCTGCATCGATGTGCAGGACCGCCAAGTGCGCTCCTTCGCCGTGCGTGCGGCCACCACCTGGTTCATCGACGCTCCGGTGCAGGAGGACGAATTCACCCTGGTCCAGTGCTTCTCCATCTTCAAGGTCATCAACTCATCCTGGACCTACGTGAGCGACCCCTTGGGTGGCGAGTACTTCGCCAAGGCCAGTGAAAGCGTGGACCTGCTTGCGGGCGATTGCGACGACCATGCGATCCTGATGGCCACCAGCATCAAGGCGATCGGGGGCGAAGCACGCCTGGTACGCACCACCGGCCACATCTATCCCGAGATGAAGGTGGGTGACGCCGTGGCGATGGAACGCGCCGCCTTCCTCATCCGTAAGGTGTTGTTCCCCGATGTGGCCCGACATGCCGCCTTGTTCTACCATGTGGATGCCAACGGCGATCGCTGGATCAACATGGACTATACCCGGCACTACCCCGGTGGCGAGGTGATGAACGAGACCATCAAGGGCATCATGCCCGTGTGATCAAGGCAACTGCTCGCTGAGCGTGGCCGTGGGTACCACGCCGCCCACGTTCATCAGGATCGGGTCGCGATCGTTGGCCGTTCCGGTGTACTTCACCTGGCCGTTCATGTTCACGTCCTCCAGGAAGTAGCCGTTCACCGTGGCCGTGGGCACCACCCCTCCCACACGCACCAGGATGGGATCGCGGTCGTTGTTCGTACCGGTGTACTTCAGCAGGTTATCGCGACGAGCATTGCCCGCCCAACACAACCGCACCCCCCCGACGACCTTCT
>DASWWQ010000144.1:0-35438 GCA_036405935.1 Flavobacteriales bacterium | reverse complement strand
TCCGGTCTTCCGCACGTTGCTGGCCCGCGGCCTTGCGCAAGCACCGGAAGATCTTCCTGCCGGCATCCGCACCGCGTGCATCGCCCAATGGGCCATCGTGGAGGTGGCCTGCTTCCTCAACACCCTGCTCTTCCTGTTCGGGGCCGACCTGCTGGCCTTGGGCGCGGCGGTCTTCACGTGGGGGGTGCTCATCGCCTTGGCGCCGACCCGTGAACGATGGGACCGGTGGATGACAGGTGCGTGATGGGGCAGAGGGATCGAAGGATTTTCGCGACCCACGCTCACCACCAGCCTAGGCTTCCGGCATCTCGCTCCGGGGTGGTCGGCCAGCAAAAAGCCCTGCGGATGCAGGGCTTTCGTTGTTGACCGACCAGGGCTTCCCTCATCTGCGCTCCGCTTCGTGCGGGACAAGCTTCTCGCCCTGGGGTCCGAATGAGGAAGGCCCTGCTTTCGCAGGGCCTTCCGGTTGACCGACCAGGGCTCGAACCTGGACTCTTCTGAACCAAAATCAGACGTGTTGCCAGTTACACCATCGGTCAATGCCTCTCCAACAGGTCTGGCGGAACTACCGGAGCGGGCGCGAATTTAGAAAGTTCCTTAATTCCGGAAGCAAGTTCCGGAAGGCCGCAGGGGACTTTGGGTACTTTCGCCGCCTGCCGACCTCTATTACAGCATGGACTTCAAGAAGTTGAACATCATCACCGGGTGGCTGATCTTCCTGGTGGCCACTTGGACCTACCTCGCCACCATCGAGCCCACGTCCAGCTTCTGGGATTGCGGGGAGTTCCTGGCCACGGCCAACAAGCTCGAGGTGGGCCACCCGCCCGGAGCACCGCTCTTCATGATCCTGGCCCGGGTGTTCAGCGCCTTCGTTTCGCCGGAGAACGTGCCCATCGCCGTGAACGCCCTGAGCGCCCTGTGCAGCTCCTTCACCATCCTTTTCCTCTTCTGGAGCATCACCCATATGGGCCTGAAGCTGGCCACCCGCAAGGGCGATGAGGAGATCACCCCCGGAAAGATCATCGCCGTGATCGGCAGCGGTATCGTCGGCGCCCTGGCCTACACCTGGAGCGATTCCTTCTGGTTCAGCGCCGTGGAGGCCGAGGTGTACAGCATGTCCTCGCTCTTCACCGCCCTGGTGTTCTGGGCCATCCTGAAATGGGAGAGCGAGGCCGACCAGCCCCACAACAGCCGCTGGCTGGTGCTGATCTGCTACCTGCTGGGCCTGAGCATCGGCGTGCAGCTGCTGGGCCTGCTCTGCATCCCGGCCATCACCTTGGTCTACTACCTGCGCAAGTACACGCCCACCGCGAAGGGCATCATCTGGTCCATGGTGATCGGCGCGCTGATCCTGGGCACCATCCAGGCCATCATCATCCCGGGCATCGTGAAGGTGGCCGGTTGGTTCGAACTGCTCTTCGTGAACGACCTCGGCATGCCCTTCAACACCGGCACCATTGTGTACGGACTGCTGCTGATCGGCCTCATCGTGTGGGGCCTGCTCTGGACCCAGCGCCAAGGCCGCGTGGTGCTCAACACCATCATCCTCGGGGTCAGCGTGATCCTGCTGGGCTACAGCACCTACGCCATGACCGTGGTGCGCAGCCACGCCAACCCGCCCATCGACGAGAACAACCCCGAGAACGTGTTCAACCTGGTGAGCTACCTGAACCGCGAGCAGTACGGCGACCGCCCCCTGCTGATGGGCCAGTTCTGGGGCAGCGAGATCAGCGATACGCGCGGCGACGGCAACCCCGTGTACACGGCCACCTACAAGGTGATGAAGGGCAACAAGCTCGACCGCCAGTTCTATGACAGCTGGAGCGCGGATCACTACGTGGAGGGCAAGAGCGGCCTCACCATCGACCATGAGTACGTGATCACCGACGCCCGCAAGGGTTCCGAGATCGAGTACACGCCCGAGACGACCATGCTCTTCCCCCGCATGTACAGCTCCCAAGGCAGCCACGTGCAGGCCTACAAGGACTGGAGCAACTTCACGGGCGTGCCGGTGCGGGATGCCCAGGGGCGCGCCGTGAACGACCGCGACGGAAAGCCGATCGTGAAGCCCACGCAAGGGGAGAACATCGGCTTCTTCATGGACTATCAGGTGAACTGGATGTACTGGCGCTACTTCCTCTGGAACTTCGCCGGACGCCAGAACGACATCCAAGGCCACGGCAACATCGCCGAGGGCAACTGGTACACGGGCATCAAGGCCATCGACGCCCAGCGCCTCGGCAACCAGGACCAGCTGCCCGAGAGCATGACCAGCAACCGCGGCATGAACAAGCTGTTCCTGCTACCCCTGCTGTTGGGTGTGATCGGCTTCGTGTACCAGCTGGTGCGCCACCTGCGCGATTGGAGCATCGTTCTGCTGCTCTTCTTCTTCACGGGCCTGGCCATCGTGATCTACCTGAACCAGACGCCGTACCAGCCCCGTGAGCGGGACTATGCCTATGTCGGTTCCTTCTACGCCTTCGCCATCTGGATCGGATTGGGGGTGTACGCCCTCTACGATATGGCCCGTTCCGTGAAGCAGCGCGAACTGCTGTACGCCGTGGGCGGTACCTTGGGCCTGGGCGTGCTCAAGTACCTGGTGGAATCCATCTCCGGTGGCGACCACAGCGTGTCCTACTGCATCCTCTACATCGGCATCGTGGGCGGAGCGGCGATGGGCCTCATGTTCGCCCTGCGCTCCCTGCGCAACGACCGCCTCAACGGCATCGTGGCCACCCTGATCGGCCTGGTGGTACCCGTGGTGATGGTGCGCGCCGAGTGGGACGACCACGACCGCACGAAGCGCACCCCCGCGCGTGACCTCGCCGAGGATTACCTCCAGAGCTGCGCGCCCAATGCCATCCTCTTCACCAACGGCGACAACGACACCTTCCCCCTTTGGTACGCCCAGGAGGTGGAAGGCATCCGAACCGACGTGCGCGTGGTGAACCTCAGCCTGCTGAACACCGATTGGTACATCGACCAGATGCGCCGCAAGGCCTACGAAAGCGACCCCGTGCCCTTCAGCATCGCCCCCGAGAAGTACCGGCAAGGCACCCGCGACGTGGTGGCCCTCATCCCGCGCGACAAGTCAGGCGGATACCTCGACCTGAAGAAGGCCATCGCCTTCGCCACGGACGACAAGAACATGCAGCAGATCTTCCAGCGTGGCCTGCGCGATGCCTATATCCCCGCGCAGAATTTCCGCATCCCCGTGGACAGCGCCTTCGTGTTCGGTCCCCAAGGCATGATGTCCACCAAGGACACCGCCGACTGGAGCCGCGACGTACGCTGGACGCTGAACAAGCAGTACGTGCTCAAGAACCACTTCATGGTGCTGGACCTGCTGGCCAACAACGATTGGAAGCGCCCCATCTACTTCGCCGTGACCACCGGGCCGGACAGCTACCTGAACCTGCAGGACTACTTCCGCCTCGAAGGCCTTACCTACCGTTTGGTACCGAAGAAGTCCCAGAGCCAGAACCCGAACAGCTACGGCGGTGTGGGCACCGACCAGATGTTCGACAACGTGATGAACAAGTTCAAGTGGGGTGGCATGGACTCGCCCGAGGCCATCTACCTGGACGAGAACGTGCTGCGAATGACCACCAACCTGCGCCTGCAGATGGCCAACCTGGCCGATGCGTTGACCGAGGAAGGCCGGAAGGACAAGGCGTTGCAAGCGCTCAACCTGGTGCAGGAGAAGCTGCCCGAGCACAACGTGCCGTACGACCGCATCATGTTGCCCATCGTGGAGGCCTACTACAGGGCGGGCGATACCGCCGCTGCCAACCGCATCGGCGAGCGTCTCTTCGACATCATGGAGGACAACATGGACTGGTACCTGAGCTTGGAGCCGCAGTTCGTGAGCAAGGTGGCCAGCGACATGGAACTCACCCAGATGGTGATGGAACGTATGGTGACCACCACCCGTGCCAACGGGCAGAAGGCGCTCTCCGACCGTCTGCGTGAACGCCTCGACGCCCAAGGTGCAGCTTATGACGCCAAGCGCGAGGATGCCGCCACACAAGGGCGCCGCATCACGAAGCAGCGGTTCTGATCCGCCCGGCCATGAGCGAGTGGCGAGCGGTGAATGGGGAGGGGCGTTCCACGGCCCCTCCCCATTCACCGCTTGCCACTCTTCGTTCCCTGGATCCCGAGATCGCCCTTTGGAATTTCGCGCAGCGCCTGATGCGCCTCGATCGGCGGCTGCTCTGCCGCGTGCCGCATGCGGGGAACGACGTGTTCCTCACCTTCGATGACGGACCCGACCCCGTGGCCACGCCCTGGGTGCTCGACACCTTGGCGAGGCATCACGCCAAGGCCACCTTCTTCCTGATCGGCCGCAACGCGGAGGCCCATCCGCAGCTGGTGCAGCGCATCCGCCACGAAGGGCATACCATCGGCAACCACACCTGGGACCACGCCGATGCGTGGCGAACGCCCCGTGCCGATTACCTGGGCTCGGTGGAGCGCGGCCATGCCCTCACGGGTTCCACGCTGTTCCGTCCCCCGTACGGACATCTCACGCCGGGCCTGGTACGCACGCTGCACAGGCGCCACCGCATCGTGCAATGGGACGTGATCGCCGGTGACTTCAAGGCCGATCTGGATGCGCTACGCATGGCCGAACGTGTCGTCAGCCGCACCCGACCGGGAAGCATCGTGGTGTTCCACGATACACAACGCTGCCTGCCGAAACTGGAGGCGGCACTGCCCGGGGTGCTGATCACCTTGGCCAAGCAAGGGATGCACTTTCGCCCGTTGTCCTAGCCTGATCGAGCGGTCCCGGGCGCGGCTCAGCGCAGGCCGGAGATCACCGTGTACTCCGCACGTTGGTTCTCGGCGTGTTTCGCGTCCGTGCATTGCACGCCGGGGCCGCATTCGTTCAACGGGCGCTGGGCTCCATAGCCCTTGGCCACGAGGTTCTCCTTGGGTACACCCTTGTTGCGCAGGTAGGCCACCATGGCGTCCGCACGCTTCTGGGTGAGCTTCTGGCTCGCGTTCAGGTCACCACGCGCATCGCTGTGCACGCCCACCTCCACGGTCAAGGACGGATTCACCTGCAGGCGTGCGGCCAGCAGGTCCAGTTCCCCCTTCGTCAGCGGGTCCAGCTTGTCGGTGCTGGCGTCCCAGCGTACATGTTTCATCGGCATGGCCTTGCCGATGGTGATGGGCTCCAGTTCCAACTCCTTGCCTTCCCCCTCCCCGAGCTCGATCAGGCCCTGCTTCATACCCATGGTGGTCACGGGCAGGCTGATGCTGAAATGGCCCGGCTGCTCCACCAGCATCTCGAACTGTTCATTGGGCTGGAGGCGGAAGGACACATCTCCACCGGCGGAGGTGTTGCGCACTTCGCTGAAGAAGCTCGTGAGATTCACCACCGTCACCTTCGCGTTCTCCACGAACCCGAGCCGCTCCTTCCAACGCACCACGGCACGCAGCCAGATGCCCACATCGGGCACCAAGTGGATGTCCCGCGCCACGATCTGCTGCTGCTCGATGTTCTCCGTGCTCAGGTGCTGTTCGCCGTCGTAGCGGCCCTTCAAACGCGCCACCACCTTGTACTCGCGGTCCTTCTGCACGGGGAAGGCGTACTTGCCATCCCCATCGGTGCGCGCCGTGGCCACCACCACATCGTCCTTGTCCACCAGGCTCACCTCCGCATCCACCACGGGCTGCTCGTCGTTGTCGTCGATCACGGTGCCGCTCACCAGGAAACGCTGCTCCAGCGGCTGGTGCATCTCGAAGGCGTAGATATCGTCGCCACCAACGCCACCCGGACGGTTGCTGGTGAAGTAGCCCTTCTTGTTCCCGGCATCGATGATGAACCCGAAATCATCCTTGGGACCGTTCACCGGTGCGCCGGCGTTCACCGAGGCCGTGAAGGCGCCGTTGGCCCCCTTCATCGCCGCGAAGATGTCCAACCCGCCCAGGCCCGGCTGGCCGTTGCTGGCGAACCACAGCGTGCCATCGGCGGCCACGAAAGGGAACTGCTCGTCGTGCGCGGTGTTCACGACGGGACCGAGGTTCTCGGGTTCACCCCACTGGCCACCGGTATCGGTGCAGCGGTAGATGTCGGTGCCCCCGTAGCCGCCGGGCATGTCGCTGACGAAGTACAAGGTGCGCCCGTCGGGCGAGAGGGCCGGGTGGCCCACGGAGCATTCCGGATTGTTGTAGAGGAAGGGTTCCACGCTGCCCCACCCTTTCCCGCTACGGCGCGCGCGCAGGATGCTCAGCCGATGGATACCGTTGGTGCTCTTGGTGGGGTTGCTGCGGGTGAACCAGAGCGACCCCCCGGTGGCATCGCACACGGCAGGGCCTTCGTGCTGCTTGGTGTTCACCGCGCCCTCCAGTCGTTGCACGTTCACCAGGTCCCCATCACCCCGCACATCGGCGCGGTACAGGTCCAGGAAGGATTCGTCGTTCCATGCCGCACGCCGCTGGATGCCCACACTGGCGCCGCGTGCGGAGGAGAAGATCACATGGTCCGTCCCATCCCAGGCCGCGGTCATGTCCGTCACCGAACTGTTGCCGCTCACCGGACGCACCGTGTAGCGGTCGGGGTCGTTGGTGAACTTCTTCACGAAGTCGCGGATATTGCTCTTGCGCGGCTGCCCATCGGGCTGCTCCACCGCCAGGTAGCGGTCCATCCACTCCTCGGCCTCGCCGTACTTGCCGTTGCTCTTCAGCACTTGGGCATAGTTGTACAGGTCCATCGGCTCGCGGTTCATGAACTTGGTGACCTGCGCGTACCAGATCTCCGCGTTCTGCGTGTCGCCCAGCCGCAGGTAACAATCGGCCAGACGCTTCACCACGTGTTCGTTCAAGGCGCCCAGCTCGGCGGCGGTCCGGTATTCCTGCACGGCGTAGGCGTAGGCCATGCGCTCGTACTCACGGTCACCGTTGCGCGTGTGGATGTCCGCATTGTTCGTCTGCGCGGCGGCCGTCAGGGCCGACACGAAACACCACAGGAGGAGCAGGTTGCGCATCGCCATCAGAAGTAACGCGGTGAGATGGTGCGGCCCTTCGTGAAACGGAAGTCGTAGCTGATCATCAGCTCGTGCGTGCCGGCGTTGTAGGCCCCGATGCGGGTGGTGGTGAGGTCGAACGCATAGCCCGCGCGGAACTGTTCGTTGAACTGGTACTGCGCCATCAGCCCGATGCCGTTGCCCAAGCGGTACATCACGCCCATCCAGATGCGCTCACGCAGCAGCACGTTGGCGTTCACGTCCAACGACAGTGGTGCACCTTCCACGGACCGCAGCATGAGGCTCGGCTTGAGCTTGATGTCGCGGTTGAGGTCGACCACGTATCCGGCGATGAAGTAGTAGTGGCGGTTCTCGCGACCGGTATACACCTGGCCTTCATCACCGATCTCGTTCTCCAGGAGCTTCGGCGCGCTCAGGCCCACGTAATAGCGCGGCGAATGCCAGAAGAGGCCGAAGCCGAAGTTGGGCAGCAGCTTGCCGCTGATGTTCGTATTGGTGGGCTCGGCCTCCACCGTGCTCAGGCTCGCCAGGTCGGCTTGGAACAGGTTCACCCCGCCCTTCAGGCCGAAGGAGAGGCGCGTGTCCTCGCCCGTGCGGATCCGGTAGGCCACGTCCAGGAAGGCGCCCGTCTGGCGCGCCGGTCCTACCACGTCGTGTATGATGTTGCCACCCAGCGACAGATGCTGACCGGGCAAGGGGGAATGCAGGGACAAGGTCTGGGTGGCCGGGGCCCCATCGAAGCCCACCCACTGGTGACGGCTGAGCGCCATGGCCGTGAACACATCGGCACTGCCCGCATAGGCCGGATTGAAGGCCAGTGTGTTGAACATGTACTGGCTGTACATGGGGTCCTGCTGGGCACGCAGACCGGGGGCTAGCAAGGACCCGATGGCCCAAACGGCCCAAAGCGATGTGCGGCGCGGGTTCATCGGTTCAGGTAGACATAGCCCTTGAGCGGCGGACGGCCGTCACCCAGCTCGAGCACGTAGTAATAGGTGCCCGTGGGCAAGGGGCCGGGAATGGTGGCCTTCTCCGAAGTGCCGTCCCACACGATGGTGCGGTTGTCGTAGCCCGCAGCGCTGTAGACCTCACCGCCCCAACGGTTGAAGATCGTCACCTGGTTCTCCGGGAACCCTTCGATGCCGGGGATCGTGAAGGCCTCGTTGATGCCATCGCCATTGGGACTGAAGGATTGCGGCACGAACACCTCTTCCTCGAAATCGCAGGGCGAGGAGCCTTGCACCAACTGCGGCGTGCAATGGTTGCCATCGTCCACCATGGCGCTGAAATCCTGGCTGGTGAAGATGGGCGCACTGGTGAACAGGCCGTCCTCGAAGGTGCCCTCGAGACCGTTCACCGTCCATGTCGAGGACTCGCCACCGACCACCGTGATCAACACCGTGTACGTGCGGTCCTGCTCGTTGCAGATGAGCTGTACCTCATCCACCAGCACACCCTCCGCCACCGTCAGTTCCAGCTGGGCGGTGTCCGCTTGGCAACCCTCGGCGGACAACACGTAGAGGAATCCGTAGCCACCGGCCGGGAGCAAGGTCGTGTTCAGGGAATTCCCGCTCAGCGCTCCCGTGGCGATCGGATCGTGCCACACACCACCGGCCGGCGCACCGGACAGCAACGGCTGCAGGTCCAGCGCGGGATCCGTGCTGCAGGCCTGGGCCGCGCCGTCTGGACCCGCGTTCGGCGGGGCGTTCACCACCACTTCGATGGAGGCGGATACGGACGCGCAGAATTCCGTTCCCGGCAGGGCATAGGTATAGGTGCCCTCGGGTTCGGTGGCCGGATCGAAGAAGCCGTCGCCATCGCCGCCGCCCGGAGTGGACCATTGGCCTCCCGGTTGTGCATCCTCACCCAACAGGGTGAATAGATCCACCACGGATCCGTTGGAGCAGGCGGTGAGGTCCGTGCTGGTGCCGGGGTCGGGATAAGGCGCCATGTGGAGCTGTACAACACTGCTGACCGTGCCGCAGTTCGGGTCCTGGAGCGTGTACTGGAAGATCAGGTCGGGTCCCGCACCCCACGTGGAAGGGTTGAAGGTGCTACCGGACAGCGGTCCGAACGAGGCCTCGCTCCATACCCCACCGGGGTCGGGGGAACCCTCCAAGGAATTGAAGAGGTCGTACACGTCCAGGCCTCCGCAGATGGTGTCGTTGCCGCCGATGCCGGGGTCCAGGCCGCTACCCACGGTCACGGTCACCGTGCTGATATCGGGCGCGCACGGACCGGTGCCCGGTACTGTGTAGGTGAAGACGTACGTATCCGGCGGCACCTGATCGGGATGGAAGAGGCTATCCACCGGGTTGGACGATGCATCGGTCCACACACCGGTGCTGTCCGCGTTCGGACCCAAGGCCTGGAACAGGTCCACCGTATCCTCCGTGGCGCACACGTTGAGGTTGGCGTTGGCGCCAGCATTCGGAGCGGTGGTGACGTTCACCGTGAGGAAGGCCGAATCGTTCACACATGGCCCGATGCCGTTCACGATGTACGTGTACACGCCCGATACATCCACCCCCGGGTTGAAAGCGTTCGGATGGACGACCGGAGGCTGACCGAAGTACCAGGTGCCCGTGTTCTGTGGAGTGCCCGTCAGCTGCGCACGCATGCTGAACGGGGCGGCATCGGAACAGGTGGCGTAGGTGTTCGACCCACCGGCATTCGGAGCGGCCTGTTCGGTCACCACCACGATGGCGAACTGCGTGGCACAAGGCGATTGGGCCTCCACCACATAGTAGTACTGCCCCGGATTGTCCAAGGCGGGATCGTAGATCGCGCTGTGCGGCACGTTGTTGCTCGGGTGGCCCAAGTACCAGATGCCACCCGGGTCGGGGTTGCCTGTAAGGGCCTCACCCATGTTCCGAGCGTTACCGTTGACGCAGAAGGCCAGATCGGCTCCAAGGCCCGCGTTCACCGCGGGGGTCACCGTCACCGTTACCACCGACTCATCGGCCGGACAGCTACCGATGGCAGGCACCACATACCGGTAGGCCCCCGGAGGGTCCACCGCTGGATCGAACAACGATCCCGCCAGTTGCACATTGCCGGGAGGAGGACCGAACCACGTTCCGTTCAGATCGAACAAGCCACCCAACGAGGCGAAGAGGTCCACGGCCGATGAGCTGCTGCAGATGCTCAATGGTGCGTCATCACCGGCACGCGGGCCGTTCAGCACGTGTACCGTAACGAACGAGGTATCCGCCGGACAGCCCGTGGAACCCGGCAGTATGTACCGCAATAGATAGGTGCCGGTGCCGGCGGTGCTCGGACTGAAGATGCCTCCGCTCAGGGACCCCGAGGGCACCGCTCCGCTCCATACCCCACCGGGTTGCGGCGATCCACCCAACAAGGGAAAGAGATCAAGGAGGTTCTGTGTGCGGCAGGCCTCGGCCGTGGCATCGATCCCCGCGTCCAAGGCCTCGGTCACCGTAACGGTCACCGTGGCGGTGGCCGGCAGGCAAGGATTGTTACCGGTGCGGGTGTAGGTGAAGACGTATTCGCCCGGGGGCACCAGCGTCGCATTGAAGTGTCCGTTGACCAAGGCCGCCGGGGGGACGTTCCCGGTCCAGCTGCCACCCGGCTGGGGAGTGCCCTGCAGTCCGTTGAACAACACCACGTCGTTGTCCACCACACAGGCCGAAAGGGCACCGTTCGCACCGGCGTCCGGTCCAGGAACCACCGTGAGCTGCACCGTGGCCGTGGCATTGGCACAGGGCGATTCACCGAGTACCGTGTACACATAGGCACCCGAACCGTTGATCGAGGGGTCGTACACGCCGTTGTGCACCATCGGTGGACCTACCGACGGCTGGAAGACCCACGTACCGTTGAAATCAGGCGTACCACCCAGTAGGCCCACCAAGGCGAAGCTGGAAGCATCGGAGCAGATCAACGGGGCCGTGCTGAAGCCGGCCTGGGGCTTCCTGCGCATGGTCACCGTCACCGTGGCCGTGTCGTTCGCACAAGGTGCATCACCCAGCACCAGGTAACGGAAGGCGTGTTCACCCGCCGTATGATCGCCCGGAATGAACAGGTTGCCAACAGGATCACCGGTGCTGTTGTACCAACTGCCGTCCTGATCGGGGTTACCGGAGAGCAGGTCGAAGAGGTCCACCTCGGCCGCATCGCTGCAGATGGTCAACGAACCGTTGCCACCCGCTTGGGCCGCCATGTTCTGGATGATGGTGACCTGGGCCGTGCTGTTGCTGCAACCGGTTCCACCCGCTACCGTGTAGGTGTACGTATGCACACCTCCGTTCGGGAAATTGGCCGGAGAGTAGATGTCGGACACCACCGTGGGGGTCCCGGTGATCGTCCACACTCCCCCGTTCTGCGGGGCTCCCACCAGCACATCGCGCAGCGCGAAGGGCGGATCGGTGCTGCAGATCGTTCGTATACCGTTGCTACCCGCGTTGGGCGCAGGGTTCACCGTCACGGTCACCGTGGCCGTGGAGTTCAGGCACGGGGTGATCCCCGCCACCGTGTAGGTGTACACCACGGCCGGATCGGTCAGTGGCTGGAACGTGCCCGAATGACCGACATTGACCGGTCGGGTCCATGTTCCTCCCGCTTGCGGATTCCCTCCGAGGAAGGGAAACAGGGGCGTGGGTCCGCTGTTGGAGCACAGGATGGCATTGCCGTTGGTACCGGCACGCGGCGCTTGGTTCACGCTAACCGTGACGGTGGACACCGCTGCTGCACAAGGCGCAGTGCCCGCCACGGTGTAGGTGTAGACACCGGGCAGGCTGGTACCCGGCGTGAAGATGCCCGTGGGGATCTCCATGCTTCCCGGAGGATAGGTCCACGTACCGTTCAGGGCGGGCGAGCCACCCAACACGGTGACCAATTGGAAAGCGGGCTCATTGGAGCACTTGGTGATGCTTGTGCTGGTCCCGGCGTTCGGAGGTGAGGTGACCGTGACGGTGACCGAGGCACTCCGATCCGCACAAGGGGCTACACCGACCACCGTGTAGGTGTACACGCCGGGCTGGCTGATGCCCGGCTGGAAGTTGCCCGAGAAGAAGGCCGTGCTGGGCGAAGGGCCCGTCCAGGAACCCGTGGGGTCGGGATTGCCACCCAAGTAAGCGATAAGGTTCACGCTCGGTCCACCGGCGCAGAGGTTCGCATTTCCGGGGATCCCGGCGTTGGCTGCGTCCGTTACGAACACCTCCACCGTGGCCTCATCCGGTCCACAGGCCCCTTGACCATTCACCTTGTAACGATAAACACCCTCCGGGGAGGTGCCCGGGGTGAAGATGCCCGATGGGAAAGGCTGGTTGCTGGGGTCGCGCCAAGTGCCGCCACCGTCGGGGGTGCCACCGAGCACGCTGAAGAGGAGGAAGGGCGCATCCGTACTGCACACGGTGATCGAACCATCGTTGCCCGCGAAAGGTGCCGTGCGCACGTTGATGGTCAACGAGTTCGTGCGGTCGCTGCAGGGGAAGGTGCCCGGTACCGTGTAGATCCACACCCCTGGAGCATCCTGCCCCGGCACGAAGGTGCTGCTGTGGCTTTGGCCCGGTGTGCCGCTGAAGCTCCATGTGCCGTTCGTGGCCGGGTTGCCGTTCAGCTCCGCCGTCATGTTGAAAGGCGCATCGTCGCTGCACACCTCCACGGGCGGTGTCATCGTGCCCACATTCGGCGCGGGCGTCTCCGTCACGGTCACCGTGGCCACCGCGTTGGCGCAAGGCGGCGTACCGTTCACCGTGTAACTGTACACGCCGGGACTGAAGGTGGCCGGAACGTAGTTGCCGTTGAACACTTGACTGCCCGGAGGCGGCCGGCGCCAGATGCCCCCACCGCTGGGTGAGCCCGTCAGGAAAGGGAACAGCGATTGACCCGGCTCGTTGTCGCAGAAGTTCTTCGTGCCGTTGCCTCCGGCATCCGGTGCGGCCACCACGGTCAGGGTCACTTGGGCCGAGTCCGACGAGCACGACAACGTGCCTTGGATCCGGTAACGGAACTGGTAGGTGCCTGCTCCCGCATTCTGGGCGTTGAAATACTGGCCGGTCAGCTGTCCGGTGTTGCCCAGATCGATCCACTGACCACCCGTCTGTGGTGTTCCTCCCAGGATGTTGAAGAGATTCACCGCGGTCTCGGAGCCGCAGCGGTTCGCCATGCCGTTGTTGCCCGCATCGAGCACCGGGGCAATGGTGACCACCACGGAAGAATTCGCTGCCGCACAGGAGCCATTGGCCGGCACCTGGTAATTGAACGTGTAGTCACCGGGAGGTAGACCCGCGGGACTGAAGAAGCTACCCGACAAGTGCCCCGGCGGAACACTGCCGGACCAGGTACCGGTGTTATCGGGCGAGCCACCCAGGCCATCGAACAGGTCCACCGAGCTCTGGTCGGCGCACACCGTGATCGCTCCGCTGGTACCCGCGTTCGGCGCAGCGTTCACCGTCACCAGCACCGTGGCCACCGCCGGGGTGCAGGGCGATTGGCCGGAGACGGTGTACGTGTAGGTGCCCGGGGCGGAAGTGCCGGGGATGAAGATGCCGCTGAAAGCCCCGGGCGTTGGCGCCGTCCACACGCCTCCTGCATCGGGCGTACCGCCCAGGATGGTGAAGAGGTCCACCGGACCTGCGGTGCTGCACACCTCCAACGTGGCCGAGGAACCTGCCACGGGCTTCCGGCGTTCCGTCACGTTCACCAAGGCCGTGGCGTTCACACAGGGGGTCAGGCCTTGCACGGTGTAGGTGTACGCGCCGGTTTCGTGCACGGCAGGGTCGTATTGCCCGCTGGGGATCACCACGTTCGAGGGATCACGCCAGGTGCCACCGGCATCCGGTGTGCCTCCCAACAGCGGAGTGAGGTCGAACGGGGCGTTATCGCTGCATACCTGCGTAGAGCCGTTGGTGCCGGCCACCGGGGCTTGGTTCACCACCACGGTCACCATGGAGGTGTCATTCACGCACGGCGCGATGCCCACCACCACATAGCGGTAGACCCCGGCGGGCGTGGTGCCCGGAACGAAGGTCTCCGATACCGTGGCGTTGGTGGCGTTACGCCAAGTGCCGCCCGTATGCGGATTGCCCCCCAGCGCAGTGAACAGGTTGAACGGCCCGTTCGTGCTGCACACCGTGATGGTGCCATCGGTGCCGGCACGCGGCGCAAGGTGTTCCACCACCTGCACCACCGCGGACACTGCAGGACAAGGGGTGACCCCTGCGACGGTATACAGATAATTGCCTGCCGGATGGTTGGGTGCTGCCGGGTCATACGTTCCCGTGAAGCCCGATCCTCCTGGAGGCGGGGTCCAAGTGCCTCCGCCCTGGGGCGTTCCACCCAGTTGGCCGAAGAGCGCCTGCGGCGCACCATCGCTGCAGACCGTCAACGAGCCGGCCGTGCCCGCATTGGAGGCCGGGACCACATCCACCGTCACCGTGGCCGTGGCGTTCACGCAGGGTGAAGTGCCGGGCACCGTGTACGTGTAGATGCCCTCCACATTCACCGCCGGATCGAACAGGCCACCCGTCACCGTGCTCGGACCCGTCCATGCACCCCCTCCGTTCGGGGTACCGCCCAAGCGGCTGAACAGGGAGAACTGGCCATCCGTGCTGCAGACCACATGGTTGCCATTCGTACCCGCATTCGGTGCGGTGATCACGCTGATCTGCAAGGAGGCACTGGCCGGAGCGCAAGGCGCCAAGCCGGTCACGGTGTAGGTGTAGAGCCCGGGCGTATCGGTAGCCGGGTCGAAGCTGTTGCCGTGCGCACCGTTCGGGCCCACCCAGGTGCCACCGACATTCGGCGTGCCCCCCAGCTGCGCGCGCATATCGAAAGCGGCGTTGTTGGAGCAGCGCACCACCGCGGCGTTCGTGCCTGCATTGGGCGCCGGGTTCACCGTGATGTTCAGGACCGCTGTGGCCGGGGTGCAGGGAGCCTGGCCCGTTACCGTGTAGGTGTAGGCTCCGGGGGGATCCGTGCCCGGAACGAAAAGACCGTTATGCGCTCCGCCCGGACCCGACCAGGTGCCACCCCCATCGGGCGTTCCCCCCAAGCGGGTGAACAGGTCCACCGTGGCGTTGTTGCTGCACAGCACCACCGGCCCACCCGTCCCGGCCTTCGGGGCCTGCCGCACGGTGATCGTCAAGGTGGCTTGGGCCTGTGCACAGGGTGCCGTTCCGAGTACGGTATAGGTGAATGAGGAGCTGCCTTCGGTAGCGGGGTCGAACGTGTCGCTGTGGCCGCCGCTCCAAGTACCGCCTGCATCGGGTGATCCCAGCAGGCGGCTGCGCATGCTGAAGGGCGCCTCATTGCTGCAGACCGTGATGCTGCGGTTGCCGCCGGCGTTCGGCGCCTGCACTTCCGTAACGATCACCTGTGCGGTGGCGCTTCCACAGGGAGGCACCCCGTTCACCGTGTACACGTAGTTGCCCGGTGCGGAGGTGTTGGGGGTGTAGGTGGCCGAGATCGGATCACCGTTCAAGGTCCATGCCCCACCAGCGTCGGGCGTGCCGTTCAGCGAATCGAAGAGACCGACGGGTGCAGCGTTGGAGCAGATCGTCAGCGCTCCGTCCGTGCCGGCATCAGGACCCGTGGTGATGGTGGCCGCCCAGCCTGCGGCCACACCCGTGGCATTGCTCGTCCAGACGAACGTGAGGCAGCCCGAGGGATCGGTGGATGTGAAGGATTGCGAAAGGAGCGATGTGGTACTGGTGCCCGTTGCCAGAACGGGTGCCGCTGCGGAAGAGCCGTCATGGATCACCAGTTGGTCACCGGCGGCAACGGTCCAAACGGTGAAGGTGATGCCCGTAACGGGTCCGCCTCCTGCGCCACCCGTGGGGCACAGCACGGCGGTCAGGTTCTCGTTGTTGCCATAGGCCGCCGCCGAACCGCCGCTGTCGTAGATCGAGCCCGTGCAGCTTTCCCATGTGGCCCCGTTGACCATGTTGAATACTTGGGAAGAAGCCTCCGGTATCCACAGGATGCACGGAAGCGTCACCCCCAGCAGGGCCTTCACCGACTTCAAGAAGAATGGCGGGGTCACGCGAATTATCAACAGGCTGTGGAAAAGGGGACGAAAGATAGATGTATCGCACCTTCCAGCGCCACTTACGCGACGAAGCCGTGCTCCGGATCGGCCAAAATGTCCTATTCCGTTCGTCATCTCCCCGATATCGGTCCGGGGCTTCGGACGGAAGCCGGCGAAAAAGTTTCTGCCGAAGGCCGGATCAGGGCTTGGCCGCCTCCGCTCCCTTGCCGAATGTGATGCCCAGCATCACCTCATGCGTGCCCGAGGTGTAATTGCTCAGGTTGGTGGTGGTCACATCGAAGCTGTAGCCGAACTGGAAGGTCCGCTTCAGCCAATAGCCCACCATCACGCTGAAGGCATCCTGTGTGCGGTAGCTGCCGCCGATCCACAGCATGTCCCGCCACCGCAGGGTGGCGGTCAGATCGACCTTCGGGGGAACGGGATCCACGTACTTCAACAGGAACGAGGGCTCCAGGTCCAGGTCGTCGGTGAGGTGGAAGCGATAGCCGCCCATGGCGTAGTAGTGCGCGGCCAACTGGCTCAGGGTCTGGTCCTGGTCATCGAAGAACCACAGCCGGTTGCGCAACAGTTGGGGTGCGGTGACGCCGAACCACCAATCGTCATGGTACACATAGGCCCCGAAGGTGGCATCGGGCATCAACTCCCCGCGCAGCTGGCCGTCCATCACCGGATCGGTACCGTCGTGGAAGGTGATCTTGGAACCGTCGATCAGGAATTGCAACATGCCCATGGAAAGCCCCAGGCCCAGCTTCACCCGATCGGTGATCTTCAGGTGGTAGGCATAGCTGAGCTGGAAACCCGTGCGGCGCGAGGGTCCCACGTTGTCGGTGAACACGTACCCACCCAGGCCCATGTTGCCGCCCAAGGTGGAGGTGGCGCTGACCATGAACGTGCGCGGGGCGTCCTGGATCCCCACCCACTGGTTGCGGTGCGCGCTACGCATCTCGAAGAACGAACGGCTTCCGGCCACCGCCGGATTGTAGAGGTAGTCGTGGCTGCGGTATTGGCTCAACTGCGGCAATTGCTGGCCCATGGCCAAGGCCCCCGAAAGACCGGCGACCAGAAGAAGGGTGAGGCGTGCCTGGTTTCTCATGGGTTCAGCGGATCACGGTGAGCGGGCCGGTGAAGGCCTCGGGGAAGCGCGGATCGTTGAGCACGATGGTGTAGTAGTACGTGCCCACCGGCACATAGCCACCACTGTACCTGCCGTCCCACGGCACCTTGTACCCCACGCTCTTGAACAAGGGTTCGCCCCAGCGGTTGAAGATCTCCACCTCGCAGTTCGGGAAGAGCTCGATCAGGTCGATCTGCCAAGCGTCGTTCCAGCCATCGCCGTTGGGCGTGAAGCCGGTCGGGATCACGAACTCGGGCTCCACCGTGATCAGCACCTGGTCCGTTCCGATGCACCCGTCCGCACTGGTCACCGTAAGGGTGAACAGCGTGGTCTGGAACAAGGTGGCCGTGGGGTTGGGCGCGGTGCCGTCGTTCAGCACCGAATCGGGCTGCCAGATGAAGCTGCTGCCGGGTGATCCACTGGGCTGTCCACCCAGCGCAACCTGATCACCTTGGAAGATGGAGGCATCGGCACCGGCATTGGCCGCAGGGTCCGGCAGTATGGTGACCAGCACCGTATCCGTGTCCGTGCAGATGCCATCGCTCACCGTGAGCACGATGTTGTGCAGACCGCTCGCGAGGCCGTTCACCTCGAGCATGACCTCCGTGCCGAGCACCGTGCCCTGCTCATCGCTCCAGCTGAAGTCCGTTCCGCCCTGGCTCGCACCACCGTCCAAGGTGATGGCCGCACCCGGGCAGGCCTGTTGGTCCGCCCCCGCATCCGCGATCACCCCGGATGCCGCACCCACGGTGATCTGTTGCTGCACTTGGCAATCGTTCGCATCGGTAACGGTGATCACGTAGACGCCCGGGGCAAGACCGCTGATGTCCTCGTCCGTGGAGGAGAAGCCGTTCGGACCGACCCACGCAACCCCCAAGACCGGGGCGCCGCCGGAAAGCGTCACCGCGATGGATCCATCCGCAGCGGTGGAGCAGCTCGCATCGATCACCTCATCCACCGTGATGGTGATGGCGGCGGGTTCGGTGATGGTGAAGTCGAACGTGGCCGTGCAGCCCGCCTGGTCGGTGATGGTCACCGACCAATCATCGGCGCAGAGCTGGCCCACGCTCGCTGTGCCTTGGCCTGTGCCAGGCTCCGGTGTCCAGACATAGCTCAACGTGCCTACACCGCCGGTCGGAGCAAGAACGATGGTCCCGTCACAGGCACCGTTGCAGCTCACCTCGGTCTGCGTCGCTCCCGCATCGATCGGCGCGAAGGGCAGGATGGTGAAGCCCACCAACGTGTCGCAACCCGCAGCATCCGTCACGAGCACGGTGTACTCTCCGGCACAAAGGCCGCTGACGGATGCCGTACCATCGCCCGTGGGTGTACCCGGCTCCCAGTCATAGGTGTAGGTGCCCGATCCGCCGGTCGTCACCGCCGTGGCCGTTCCATCGCAGGGACCGTTGCAGCTTTCACCCAATACCGTCAGATCCACGATCAAGGGTTCGCCTTCATCGATGGTGAAGGCCAGCGTGCGCGCGCAGCCGTTGGCATCCTCCACCAGCACTTCGTAATCGCCGGCGCAGAGATCGGTGACGCTCGTCACGTCCTGTGCGATGACGAGCCCAGCCTCATCCGTCCACGTGATCGCTGGATCGGGCGCCCCTCCGGTGATGGTCACTTGGGCGGTACCCGCGCAATCGCCGAAGCAACCGTTGTCCGTGGTGGAAAGCACCACATCCAACAGAACGGGATCGGTGATGGTGACGGAGAACAGCGTGTCGCACCCGCTCGCGTCGGTGATCAGCACCGACCAGGTATCGGCACACAGGCCCGTGACGGTGGCCGTACCATCGCCCACCGGGTTGCCCGGCGACCAATCGAAGGTATAGGTGCCCGCACCCGTTCCGCCCTCGGGCATCACGGTGATGCTGGCGTCGCATCCGCCCGCGCAACTGATGGGATCCACCACGGCGATGGCCGATACCGCTGCCGGTTCGATGAGGTTGAACTGCTCCGTGATGGCGCAGCCCGTCTGGTCGGTGATCGTCACTTCGATCACGCCCGCGCAGAGATCACCGGCCTGCGGTGTTCCATCGCCACCCGACCCCGGTTCGGGATTCCAGTCGTAGTCGAAGCCGCCCGCTCCGCCCGTCGGCGCCAGCACCACTTCTCCGTCGCAGCTGCCCGCACAGATGGGCTGCGTGATCGTTGCATTGGCCAGGATGGGCAAGGGTGCCGCCACGATCGCCGTATCCACGGTGATGCATCCGCTGCCGTTGGTCACCTCCACCAGGTAGAGACCGGGACAAAGGCCGGTGGCCGGGGATCCGCTTTGGCCGAGCGGAAGGCCCAAGGCATCGAACCAAGCGATGGTGCAATTGGGGAAGGAGCACACGAAGTCCACCTCCGCCGTGCCGTTGCAATCCGTCGGACAGGTCACGGTGGAACCGGTGGTGCTCGTCACCTCGCCGTCCGCATCACTGATGGCCACAGCGGTCTGCACGGTGCAGCCGTTCGCATCGGTCACTTCCAGCAGGTAGATGCCGGCGCAGAGGTCGGTCAACGTGCTGTCCGTGCCCATCGGCGATCCGCCGAGTGTCCACACATAAGTGTACGGCGCAGTGCCGCCGCTCGGCAAGGCGCTCGCCGTACCGTCGCAGACCGCACAATGGCTGTCGGTGGAAACGGATGTACTGGTGAGCACAGCGGGCTCCGATACGTTGAACACGATGGTGGTGTCGCAGCCGCTGACATCGGTGATCGTCACCGACCAAGGACCGGCGCAGAGCTGGCTGATGCTGCTGGTGCCATCGCCCACGGGCGTGCCCGACCAGTCGTAGGTATAGCCGCCCTGCCCACCGCTGGTGCTCAGGCTGATCGCCCCGTCACAGAGTCCATTGCAGCTCACATCGGTGATCACCGGAGCCACCGTGATCGGCGGCGCACCGATGATGGTCACCGTGATGGTGGTGTCGCAACCCACCGCGTCCGTAATGGCCACTTGGTAGTCGCCCACGCACAGTCCGGTGACGCTCGCTGTTCCTTGGCCCGTGGCCGGAGCGGGGGTCCAGGTGGCGGTGTAGTCCGGTGTGCCACCGGTGATGGTGAGGTCGGCCGTGCCATCGCAGGTCCCGAAGCAGGTGACGGGCGTGCTGGCGATGTCGATCAGGATCGGCTGCACCGGTATCACGTAGGCCGTGTCCACGCTCTGACAGCCGTTGCCGTTGGTGACCACCACCGTGTACAGGCCCGAACACAGACCGCTCACGGTATTGGTGCCCTGCGCCACGATGGTGTTCGCGGCATCGAACCAGGTGGTGCTGCAATTGGGTGCACTGCACGTGAAGGAGACGCTGACCTGACCATCGCAGGCCGTGGCGCACAACACTTGGCCGTCCGTGGTGGTGAGCACCTCGCCGTTCGCGTCGGTCACCTGCACGTTCGCTTGCAGTTCGCAGCCGTTCTGGTCGGTGGCCGTTACGGTGTAGGTTCCCGCACAGAGGTCGGTAACGGTCATCCCCGTGCCGATCGTGGTGTTCGTGGCATCGGTCCAGACCAACCCGATGAGACCGGTGCCGCCGCCGGCGATCACGCTCGCCGTGCCGTCACAGAGCGAACAATGGCTTTGTGTGGTTGAGGTTCCCAAGGTCAAGGGCAGTGGACCATCCACCGTCCAGGTGATGGTGGTATCGCAACCCGATGCATCGGTGATGGTGGCCGTGTAGTCGCCCGGACAGAGGTTGCCGATGGAAGTGCTTCCCGGCTGGATCGGCGACCAGACCACGGAAAGCGCACCCGTACCGCCGCTCAGCGTCAGATCGATGGCGCCGTTGCACAGGCCCGCGCAGGTTTCATCCGTCACCACGGCATCCACCGTAATGGGTTGTGGACCGGGGATGGTCACCGTGAGCACGGTATCACAACCGCCGGTGTTGCCGATGGCCACCGTGTACTCGAACGCACAGAGACCCGTGACGCTCGTGGTGCCTTGGCCCGTTGCCGGTGGCGGGTTCCACGTGATGGTGGATCCCACCGGCGCAACGAGCGCGAGTTGTGCCGCGCCCGCACACACCCCGGCGCAGATCACCGGTGTGGTGGTGAACGAGGCCGTGATCGGTATCACAGGGCCCACCGTCGCGGTGTCGATGCTGATGCAGCCATCACCGTTGATCACCCGCACGATGTAGTCGCCCGGACATAGATCGGCCATCACGTTCGTGTTCACGCCCAACGGCACGCCTGCTGCATCGAACCAGGCGATGGTGCACGTGGGGAACGAACAGGTGAAGGCCACTTCGACCTGGCCATCGCAGGCGCCGCTGCAGGAGATGTTGCCATCGGTGATGGTAAGCGCCTCGGCATCGCTGTCGGTGATCGCCGTCGACAAGGGCAGGGAACAACCGCTGTCATCCACCACCAGCACGCTGTAGAAGCCGGCGCAGAGTCCGGTCTGCAGGCTATCCGTGGTGGTGACGTTGATGGGCGGTCCCCACTGGAAGGTGTACGGGCCCGCACCACCGGAGGCGTGCACTTGGATCGTTCCGTCGCAGACCCCGCAATGGCTGGGTGTCACATCCACGGAACCCACCAAGGCCGGCGGTGCTGTCAAGGTCCAAGTGATGGTGGTATCACAGCCGTTGGGGTCACTGATCGTCACGGACCAATCGCCGGCGCACAAAGCGCTCACCGAAGCCGTGCCTTCGCCTGTCGGTGTGCCGGGCGCCCAATCGTAGGTGTAGCCGCCATTGCCGCCGGTCACATTGATAACGATGGCGCCATCGCGGGTGGTGGCGCAGGTCAGCGGAGTGATCGTGGCGTCCACCGCGAAGGGATCCGGCGCCGTGATGGTGAAGGTGATGGTGGTGTCACAGCCGTTGTTGTCCCGGATGTTCAGGTCGTAGTCGCCCGCACAAAGTCCCGAGGCGTTCGGTGTGCCCTGTCCAGTGACGTTCGGCGTCCAGCTATAGGTGTAGGGTCCTTCACCCCCCGTCACCATCACATCCACCGCGCCATCGCAGGTGCCGATACAGCTTACGGGGGTCAGCGTCGGCGTCACCACCAGGGGCACGAAGGGGTCCACCGTGAAGAAGAGCGTGGTGTCGCAACCGTTGCCATCGGTGATCGTCACCTGGTAGTTCGTACCGGCGCACAGTGCAGTAACGCTGTCGGTGCCATCCCCGGCGATCGGGTCGGGGCCCCAGTCGAAGGTGTAGGCACCGGTGCCGCCCGTCGGGGCCACGCTGGCATGGCCGGTGCACGGTGCGATGCAGTTCTCGCCCTGAACGATCAGGTTCGGCACGATGGGCGTAGGCGCCTGGATGGTGAAAGTGATGGTGGTGTCGCAGCCCGTTCCGTCACTCACGGTAACGGACCAAGGCCCGGGGCAGAGACCGGTGGCCGTCGCTGTGCCTTCGCCGGCAGGCGTACCCGGCTGCCAGTCATAGGCCAGCGTGCCGTTGCCGCCGGTGGCCGTTACCGTGGCCTCGCCGGTGCAATCACCGGCGCACAGCACATCCTGTTGCACCAAGGATGCGTCGATGGGCACGATGGGCAGGATGGTGAAGGTCCACGTGGTGTCGCAGGTGCCATCGCTGATGGTCACGCTCCAATCCCCGGGGCAGAGCCCGCTGACCGAAGGCGTGCCTTCCCCCGTTGGCGTGCCGGGCTCCCAGTCGTAGGAGTAGGTGCCGCTTCCGCCCGTTGGCGCCACGGTGGCCGTGCCATCGCAGGGACCTGCACAGGTCTCATCGGTGAAGGTGCCGTTGGGCTCGATCGGGGGAGGCGCCCCGATGGTCCACGTGAGGGTGGTGTCGCAGTTCGCTTGATCGGTGATCGTCACGGTCCAGTCGCCGGGGCAGAGCCCGCTGACCGAGGCGGTGCCCTGTCCCGGACCGGGGTCGGGCGTCCAGCTGTAGATGTAGTTCGGTACGCCACCGCTCACGACCAGGTCGATACTACCATCGCAGGTGGAAAGGCAGGTCGCATCATCCACCGTTGCCGCCACCACCAAGGGTGCCGGTTCGGTGATGGTGAAGAGGATGGTGGTGTCGCAGCCGTTGCGGTCGGTCACCGTCAGTTGGTGATCCCCGGCGCAGAAGCCGCTGGCCACCGCCGTTCCTTGACCGGTGCTCGGGGCGGGGGTCCACAGGTAGGCATAGAACGGTGTGCCGCCGGTGACACTGGCCGTGGCGGTGCCATCACAGCCCGGTGAACAGGTCGCGGGTGTCAGCACCAGGGACACCGACAAGGGCAGCGGCTCCACGATCACGAACGTGATGGTGGTATCGCAGCCGGCCACATCGGTGATGGTGACGTTCCACGTGCCTGCGCAGAGATTACCGGCGGTGTCCGTACCCTGTCCCGAACCCGGAGCGGGGCTCCAGGCATAGGTGTAGCCCGGGCTTCCACCGAAGGCCGTCGCTGTGGCCGAGCCATCGCACAGCCCCGCGCAACTGATGTCCGTATGCGTGGTGTCTGCACCCAGGGGCGGTGGTTCGGCGATCGTCACCGTGATGGTGGTGTCGCAGGCGTTCGCGTCCGTGATGGTGACGCTGTAATCGCCCGCGCAAAGGTTCGAGGCCGTGGCGGTACTGCTGACGCTGGGGACCCACACGAAGGAGTAACCGACACCCGCACCGCCGCTTGGGTTGGTGATGATCCCGCCATTGCACGTGCCCGCGCAGGTGGCATCGGTGAAGGTCTCGTTGGGAAGGATCGACGAAGGCGCCGTGATGGTGAATCCGACCAAGGTGTCGCAACCTGTGGCTTGATCTGTGATCAGGCAGGTATACACCCCCGCACACAGGCCCGTGGCGTTCGGCGTCCCATCCCCCGCAACGGGATCGGGCCCCCAATCGAAGAAATACGGTCCACCGGGCGGGGCCACCGAGGCCGTACCATCACAGGCACTGGCGCAGCTGGCTGGTGTTTGCGTCGGGTTGGGTACGATGGCCGAGGGTTGCGTGAGGGTGAACGCGACCAGGGTGTCGCAGCCGTTCACATCCGCGATGCGCACCGTGTAGTTGCCCGGACAGAGATCGGTCACCGCATTGGTGCCATCACCTGCGGGAGCACCCGGCTCCCAGTCGTAGGTGAAGCCGCCCGCTCCCCCCGTGGCGGCCACTTGGGCCGCCCCATCGCATTGCCCGAAGCAGCTCACGTTGGTCACCGTGAGGTTGGGCAGGATGGGCTGCAGGGTGAAGGTGAAGGTGGTGTCGAAGGTGCATCCGTTGGCATCGGTCACGCGCAGGGTATTCACCCCCGGGCACAGTTGGGTGAAGGAGTCGCCCGTTCCGGCGCCGTTGTTCCAGTTGTAGGTGTAGAGGGGGACACCACCCACCGCGAAGGCGTTCAATCGGCCATCGCACACGCCCGCACAGCTGGGCGGTACGCCGCCGAAGAAGATCACGTTGAGCAGGGCCGGATCGGTGACCTGCACGGTAGTGGCGCAACCGATGTGCTGCGTCTGATCGGTCACGATCACGATCTGGTTGCCGGGGCATACGTTGTTCCAGGTCGATGAGGCCGGACCACCCACCCACTGGTAGGTGAAGTTGCCCGAGCCGCCGGTCACCGTCACCTGTACCTGGCCGTTGCACACGCCATGGCAGCTGACGCCGAAGCCGTTGTAGTTGCTCACCAACTGTGCATTGATGGTGAACAGCGTCTGCCCCGGACCGGTGCCGCAGATGTTGATGCCCCGCGCCGCTTGCGCCTCCGCCCAAGGGCCCCATTCGGATACCGCACCGTCCACCAGCAGACGCGAGGTGCCCGCATCGATGCTCGCCGCCGCTTGGGGGCCTTGGGGCAACTGCCCCAGCATCAGTACGGAAGGGCCGGCCATGAACCGCTTACCTCGGCCGTTGCCGAACCGCAGCCCCTCCGCTTTCAACAACCCACCCTCGGAGGTCCAAGTGCCCGCGCGGACTTCCAAGGAACGTTCCAGCACCACATCGTTGCGTTGCACCCAGGTACCTCCCTCGATCACCAACCCGCCGGCCACCGGGATCCCGCGAAGCTCCAATGTCGCGATGTCCCTGGTGTTCAGCCGCACTTCCCCGGAATAGCCCCATTGCACGGACCCCTTCAAGGACCAATCGCCCCCGATCCGCAAGCTGCCCGTGGTACCGGTGAGCGTCACCAAGGCGTTCCGTCCTTCCACCGCAAGCCCGGCACAGGCCTGTTGTCCGGATAAGGCGATCGAAACCGGTTCTTCCTGCGCCACGATCCACACCTGGTCCTGCGCCTGCGGCACGCCCGCGCCGCCGGGGCCGTTCGGAGAAAGCGACCAATGGGCCGCATCGGCCCAGGCACCCGCGCCACCCGTCCAATACTTCACCCCTTGGGCCTGCAGGGCCAAGGAGAGCACCAGTGCCAAGGCGGCGACCAGTGCGCGCAGAACGCCCGGTATGGCGGCGGCGGTCATTCGAAAATGGGGCATCGCACAATGGCTTTGTTGGGGTCCTCCGGCGCACACGGGTAGATGGCCAGGATGACTTCATGCGTATTGGCACCGGCCACCTTCAGCGGACTGGTGGTGACATCGTAGCTGTATCCGAGGCTGAAGAACTTCAGGAAGGGCACCTTCACCATGAAGGCCAAGGCATCCTGGTTGCGGTAGCTCATGCCCAGGCCCACCATGCGGCGGTACTCGAGCATCACATTGAGGTCCAGTGCCAAGGGTGCTCCGGGCGCGAGCTTCATCAACGTGCTCGGCACCACGCTCAAGTGGCGGTCGATGCGGAACCGTTTGCCACCGGTGAGCATGAACTGGCGGGCCAGCTTGCTCTCCACGCCGATGTCGCCCATGTCGTTGCCCAACGCTTGCTGGAGCGCAATGCCCACCCAGAAGGTCTTGCTGTAGATCTGGAAGCCCGGGGTGATGTCGGGCACCACCAATGAGCTGCCGTTGAAGGCCAACGCCGGATCGTTGTTGTTCAGCACGTTCACCTGTCCGATGTCGATCTTCTCCTGCCGCACCCCGGCGAACAGTCCCATGGACATGAAGTAGTCCCGGCTCATCTGGATGTGGTAGGCGTATGCGAGACTGAACGAGGTGTAGCCCAGCAGCCCGGCCTGGTCGGATTCGATGAAGGCCCCCACCCCGTGGCGGTTGGCGCGGAAAGGCTTGCCCTTGGGACGGATGCTGCCTTGGATGGTGGCCCAGCCCGTGGTGGGCGCTCCGGGGTAGTCCACCCACTGCTTGCGGTAGCCCAAACGCACGTCCAGGCAATCCTTGCTGCCCGCCACCGCCGGGTTCACCGCGAACATGTTGAACACGTACTGCGTGTACTGCGAGGTCTGCTGCGCGTGCAGACCCGATGTGGTGGACAGCAGGAGGAGAAGGGCGTAGAGCTGCTTCATCGTACGATGGTGATGAAGCCGGTGTAAGGGTCGGCCTTGCCCGTGAGCTGGTTCAGGTCGATGTGCCAGTAGTAGGTGGCCGTGGGCAGCGAGCGCCCGTCGAACGGCTCGCGGTAGCCGATGCTCTGGAACACGCGTTGACCCCACCGATCATAGATGCGGACATCGGCTTGGGGATAGTCCTGGATGCCCGGGATCTCCCACGTGTCGTTGATCCCGTCCCCGTTGGGGGTGATGGTGTTGGGGGGGGCGATCAAGCGGATCACTTCCACGGTGAGCGCATCGGTGAACACGCAACCATCCACCGTGGCGGTGACGGAGTAGACCGTGGTCTCCGTAGGCTGGGCCACGGGATCCGGCACCAGGTTGCCGCTGAGGCCGGAGGTGGGGCTCCATTGATGGCCCACGCCACCCGCCGCATTGAGCTGGGTGCTGGCCCCCGCGGGAATGGTGACGTCGGGTCCGGCATCGAAATCCACATCCACCACCTGCACCCCGGGGCCGCCAACGGTGATGTTGAACGCGCATTCGGCCGGCAGGATGGCCCCATCGTTCATCAGGCCGCCCACCACGATCCAATAGGTGGTCGCGGGGGCCAGGGAGAAGGTGGTGAAACCGAAGTCCACCGAATCGCCCGCACACAAGGAGGCCTGAAGGAAGCTTGCAGGAGAGCAACTGCCGTCGCCGCTGAGCACCACGGCGCCCAGTTCATTGTCCATGCCCAGCACCGAAGGGCATACGATACCGGTGATGGACACCTCGGCCGTGCCCCCTGCACTATTGGTGGTGAAGGTGTACCAGACCGTGGCCGACGTACCGCAGGGGCCGGGGTCGGTGGCCGCGGTGTTATCGCCCGCCATGCCCTGCTGGTCACAAAGCGCAACAGCGCCCGCGCAGTCGTCATTGGCGGGCTGGGCCAGCACCGGCAGGAAGCCCAGCAAAGCGGGCAATATCAGGCTGTTACGGGACAGGGACATGGGCGCACCTACGGCAGCGCCGAAGGTAGACGGGGCCTATTCCCCACTTTTCCAGCGCTTTGCGCAGTTGCTCACACCCCGATGTTGACGTGGCGGCCGCCCGCGGCCGAAGCCTTCTCCCCCCTCCCCGCCACCCCTCGGCCCTGCGGCCATGAACAGCTGTTGATAACCTGCCGAGGGTAGGACGGATCCGCCTACATTTGCCGATCCGTTCAGGGGGCACCCCCTCTCCGATGGAACCGCTGCTCGAACATACCATCGCCTTCGCCGGGCTCAAGGACGGCCATCACGAGTTCCACTTCGTGCTGGGTGATGCGTTCTTCGCGGCCACGGGCGTGGAGGATTTCCTCGGCGGGGAGGTGGATGCCGAGGTCCGTCTGGACAAGAGCGAGCACCTCCTGGTGACCCTGATCACCGTCGATGGCCACATCCGCATGCGTTGCGACCATTGCGACGGCGAGATGCAGCAGCCCGTGAAGGGCGAACAGCGCCAGATCTTCAAGCTGACCCACGAGGAGGGCTTCGAGGATGATGATGAACTGGTGGGCCTCGATCCCAGCGCCAATGAGATCAACCTGACGCACTATTTCTTCGAGTGCATCAGCCTGCACCTGCCGATCCGCCACGTGCACCCCGCCGGTCAGTGCGACCCCGAGGTGGAAAGCGCCCTCTCGAAGATCCAAGTAGACCACGAGCCCGAGACCGACCCCCGCTGGGAGGCGTTGAAGGCCCTCAAGAACAAGTCCTAGTCCCGACCGATCAACACGTACGACGATGCCAAATCCTAAGCGCCGATTCTCGAAGACCCGCACCGCCAGCCGCCGCAGCACCAAGAAGGCCGCTGTGCCCACGGTGAGCATCGACCCCGCCACCGGCGAAACGCACCTGCGCCACCGCGCCTATAAGGTGGGCGACGACCTGATGTACCGCGGCAAGGTGGTCAGCACCAAGAACACCGAAGAGTAAGCGCCGCCCCTGAGCTCCTCCATGAGGATCGGAGTGGACATCATGGGTAGCGACCACGGACCGGTCGTGCCCATCCGCGGGGCCATCATGGCCGCCCGCGAGCTTCCTGCTGACGTCCGGTTGGTACTGATCGGCAACGCGGCCACCATCACCGAAGGCCTCCGCGCCGAGGGCGGTGACCCCGCGGCCTTCGATATCGTACCCAGCGAGGACGATATCACCATGCACGACAACCCGGTGAAGGCCCTGCAGGCCAAACCGAAGAGCAGCATCAGCCTCGGCTTCCACCTGCTGAAGGAAGGACGGATCGACGCCTTCGCCAGCCCCGGCAACACCGGCGCCATGCTGGTGGGCAGCGTGTTCAGCGTGAAGCCGATCACGGGGGTCATCCGTCCGTGCATCCCCACCTTCGTGCCCAAGGAGAAGGAGGGCTTCGGCATCCTGCTCGATGTGGGCGCCAACGCCGACTGCAAGCCCGATGTGCTTCACCAGTTCGGCCTGTTGGGCTCGCTCCTGGCCGAGCACGTGTACAAGATCGCCACGCCCAAGGTGGGGCTGCTCAACATCGGTGAGGAGGCCAAGAAGGGCGATCTGCTCCGCCAGGCCACCTACGAGCTGATGAAGGACAGCACCCAGTACAACTTCATCGGCAACGTGGAGGGACGCGACCTCTTCAACGCCAAGGCCGATGTGATGGTCTGCGACGGCTTCACCGGCAATGTGGTGCTCAAGGTGGTGGAAGGCTTCCATGACCTGCTGGAGGACCACGGCGTGAAGGACCCCTTCCTGGACCGGTTCAACTACGAGAACTACGGCGGTTGCCCCGTGCTGGGCGTGAACGGCAACGTGCTCATCGGCCACGGCATCAGCAACGATGTCACCATCAAGAACCTGATCAAGCAGGCCCGCCAGGTGGTGTTGAGCAAGCTGAACGAACGCATCCGCGACGCGTTCAATTGAGCATGCACCGGATCCGGCCATCGGTCCTTTCCTTCGTTCCTCCCGGACACCGCCCATGGGTGCCCCACATCCTTCTTGCATGAAGACGACCGCCGCCATCACCGCCGTGCAGGGCCATGTGCCCGAGTTCGTGTTGAGCAATGCCGTGCTCGAGACCATGGTGGACACCAACGACGCGTGGATCACCGAGCGCACCGGCATCAAGGAGCGCCGCATCCTCAAGGGCAAGGACCAGGGCGTGAGCGTGATGGCCATCGAAGCCGTGAAGGGGCTGTGCGCCAAGCGGGGCATCGACCCGATGGAGATCGACCTGCTGATCTGCTGCACGGTGACGGCCGACATGCAGTTCCCCGCCACGGCCAACGTGATCTGCGACCAGGTGGGGGCGAAGAACGCCTGGGGCTTCGATCTCAACGCCGCCTGCTCCGGCTTCCTCTACGGATTGACCACCGGGGCGCAGTTCATCGAGACCGGCAAGTACCGGAAGGTGGTGGTGGTGGGCTGCGACAAGATGAGCGCCATCATCGACTACACCGACCGCGCCACCTGCATCATCTTCGGTGATGGGGCCGGCGCCGTGCTGCTGGAGCCGAACACCGAAGGCTTCGGCATCATCGACAGCGTGCTGAAGAGCGATGGCAGCGGGTGCCAGTTCCTGCACCAGAAGGCCGGTGGCAGCCGCCGCCCCGCCACGGTGGCCACGGTGGAGGCCAAGGAGCACTTCGTGTACCAGGAGGGCAAGGCCGTGTTCAAGTTCGCCGTGACCAACATGGCCGACGTGAGCGCCGAGGTGATGGAACGCAACAACCTCAAGAGCGAGGACATCGCGTGGCTGGTACCCCACCAAGCCAACAAGCGCATCATCGACGCCACTGCACACCGCATGGGCCTGGACGAGAGCCGGGTGATGGTGAACATCCACAAGTACGGCAACACCACCAGCGGCACCATTCCCCTGTGCCTGTGGGAGTGGGAAAGCCGGTTGAAGAAGGGCGACAACCTGGTGCTGGCCGCCTTCGGCGGTGGCTTCACGTGGGGCGCCATCTACCTCAAATGGGCATACGGCAACTGAGCCGTCGACTTTTCTACCTTGGCCCGCCCCCAGCAGGTCATCCCTAACGAACGGACCCCATGAACCTTACCCAGATCCAGGACCTGATCAAGTTCGTCGCCAAGAGCGGCGTGAGCGAGGTGGAGATCGAGCAGAAGGATTTCAAGATCACCATCAAGACCCCCGCCGGTAAGAAGGAGGTGCAGGTGATCGCCGCCCCGGCACCGGCCTACGCGCCCGCGCCGGTGATGCCCGCCCCCGCGCCGGCGCCCGCAGCAGCAGCCCCCGCACCGGCTGCACCGGCCGCTCCCGCAGCAGCGCCCGCGGCCGAATCGAAGTACATCACGATCAAGGCCCCGATGATCGGCACCTTCTACCGCGCCGCAGGACCCGGAAAACCGGTGTTCGCCAACGTGGGCGACGAGGTGAAGCCCGGCAAGACCATCTGCATCATCGAGGCCATGAAGCTCTTCAACGAGATCGAGAGCGAGGTCAGTGGCAAGATCGTGAAGGTGCTCGTGGACGATGCCAAGCCGGTGGAATACGATCAGCCCCTGTTCCTGGTCGACCCCTCCTAGTCCATTCCCCACGGAGGAACGGAGTGCACAGAGGAATGCTTGACAGGCACGCAAGCGATCTCCTCGGCCCGAACGTCCCCCGTGGTCGTGTCCTTCTCCGCTGTGTACTCCGTGCCTCTGTGGTGAACCAGACCAGAAGTCCCCATGTTCAAGAAGATCCTCATAGCCAACCGCGGCGAGATCGCCCTTCGGGTGATCCGCACCTGCCGTGAGATGGGCATCAAGACGGTGGCCGTGTACAGCACCGCCGATCGCGAGAGCCTGCACGTGCGCTTCGCCGATGAGGCCGTCTGCATCGGGCCGCCTCCCAGCAAGGACAGCTACCTGAACATGAGCCGCATCATCGCTGCGGCGGAGATCACCAATGCGGACGCCATCCACCCGGGTTACGGTTTCCTGAGCGAGAACGCCAAGTTCAGCCGCATCTGCCAAGAGCACGGCATCAAGTTCATCGGCGCCCTGCCCGAACAGATCGAGGCCATGGGCGACAAGGCCACCGCGAAGGCCACCATGATCAAGGCCGGTGTGCCCGTGGTGCCCGGTACCGAAGGCCTCATCACCGACACCACGGTGGCCAAGAAGGAGGCCAAGCGCATCGGCTACCCCGTGATCCTCAAGGCCACTGCCGGCGGAGGCGGCAAGGGCATGCGCCTGGTGTGGAAGGAGGAGGAGTTCGAAGAGGCCTTCGAGAAGGCCAGCCAGGAGGCCGGTGCGGCCTTCGGCAATCCGGGTATGTACATGGAGAAGTACGTACTGGAACCCCGCCACATCGAGATCCAGATCGCCGGCGACCAGTACGGCACCTTCTGCCACATGAGCGAGCGCGATTGCTCGATCCAGCGCCGCCACCAGAAGCTCGTGGAGGAAACGCCTTCGCCCTTCATGACCAAGGCGCTGCGCAAGAAGATGGGCGAGGCCGCCATCAAGGCCGCCGCCAGCGTGAACTACGAAGGCGTGGGCACCGTGGAGTTCCTGGTGGACAAGGACCGCAACTTCTACTTCATGGAGATGAACACGCGGATCCAGGTGGAGCACACCATCACCGAGGAGGTGATCGATTTCGATCTCGTGCGGGAGCAGATCAAGATCGCCGCAGGGATCCCCATCAGCGGACTCAACTACGAGCCCACGCGCCACAGCATCCAGTGCCGGATCAACGCGGAGGACCCCTTCAACAATTTCCGTCCCACCCCCGGCAAGATCACCAGCTACCACAGTCCGGGCGGCCACGGGGTGCGCGTGGATACGCATGTGTACGCCGGCTACACCATCCCGCCGAACTACGACAGCATGATCGGCAAGTTGATCGTGAGCGCACAGACACGCGAGGAAGCATTGGCCAAGATGGAGCGCGCCCTGAGCGAGTACGTGATCGAGGGGGTGAGCACCACCATCCCCTTCCACCTCCAGCTGATGGCCAACGAGAAGTTCCGCGCCGGTGACTTCACCACGAAGTTCCTGGAGGATTTCGTGATCAAGAAGCCGTAGGTCCAACCCTGGCCGTGTTCCGGCCGGTATCGGACCGGACGATCCCCAAACCCACCCACCATGTTCCGCCGAGCCCTGGGCCTCCTGCTCCTGCTTCTTTCCTTGGGCCTGCACGCCCAGAACATCATCGATGCGCGCACGGCCACCGTGCTCTCCTATTGGGAGACGGGCAACACCAAGCGCTATAAGCTGACCCGCACCAAGACGGGCGAGCGCCAGGCAAACACCAGCGTGTCCATCGACCTGAAGGTGCTGGCCTCCACCGACTCCACCTACGATGTGGAGTTCAAGTACCACGACATGCAGCTGCCGGGCGATGCCCTGCCCGATCCACGAGCCGCCATGGCCGTGGAGAAGATGGCCCACGCCGTGGACGGACTGCGTGTGGTGGCCAAGGTGGACGGCAACGGCGGCAACGTGCTCGAAGTGATGAACGCCCCGGAGATCAAGGCCCATTGCGATCGTATCCTCGACGGCATCGTGGAACTTTCCACCGATCCCGAAGAACGCGCACAGATGCGTGCCGTGTTCGACAAGATGATCACCGAGGACGCCCTCACCACCTCCGCCTTGGAGGACATCAGCTATTTCGTGCTCCCCTTCGGACTGCGCTATGAGCTGGGCCGGTCGGAGACCCTGGACGCCGAATTCCCCAACCCGCTCGGGGGGGACCCCTTGCCGGGCACCATGGACATCGGGATGAAGGCCTTGGACACCAAGGCCGGCACCGCCCGCATCCATTGCAGCCAACGCGTGGATCCCGCCAAGCTGAACGCCTTCATCAAAACGTATCTCGCCTCCTTGGGCCACTCCGGGTCCGCCTCCGATATGCGCGAGCTCGAGAAGCTGCTGCGGGGGATGAAGGTGGACCACGACATCGACTACGATGTGGACCTCGACGGTGCTTGGATCCGTAAGGCCCGCAGCAAGCAGGTGGTGGAGGTGGCCGGCGCCCGCCAGACCGACGAACGCGTGTACGAGCTGCAATAGGTACCGAGGGCACGTCCGGACCTTCCGCATCTTTGCGGCACCACCCGCCCACCATGCGTTGTTTCCTGCTTCCGATCCTCGGCCTCGCCCTGTGCTGCGCACAAGCGCAGGACCGCAACAACACCGACTTCATCCGTTCCGCGGAGTCCATCCATTTCGGGCTCGGCGTGGGCCTGGACCATGGCGGCTACGGGCTGCGGGTGGATGTTCCGGTGGACAAGCACATCGGCTTCTTCGCCGGTGGGGGTTATGCGCTGGCCGGTATCGGTTGGAACGCGGGCGCCGTGATCCGCCTGATGCCCGCCGAGCGATGGTGCCCCTACCTCACCGCGATGTACGGCTACAACACGGCCCTCGTGGTACGCAACGCCTCGGAACACAACACCCTGTACTACGGACCCAGCTTCGGGGCGGGGGTGGAGATGCGCCGCCGCAAGGGCCCCGGCTTCTGGCACTTCGGCATCCTGCGGACCGACCGCCCGAGCGAGGTGGAGGACGACCGCATCCGCTTCGCTGCTTCCGATCCGCCGCCCGTGCTGGTGAGCGTGGGCTACCACTTCGGGCTTTGAAACGCCGGACCGGGCCGCCGCTGTCCAGCTTCGGGGCATGAGGTTGCTCCTCCCCTTGATCGGTATCACCGCACTGAGCCCCTGCAGCGAACCAGTCCACGTGGTGATCCACGCTCGGTCCGCAGCGGTCTGCACCGTGCTCTTGTTCGATGATCGCGAGACTTGGGCATGGTGGATGAACATCCCGCACCGGAAGTCGGGTCTTATCGGTGATCCCGCTTCGCTCGCTACCGGCGCCGCTATCTTGCCCGCATGCCGGCGAAGCGTTCGCTCCAAGCCGTTTGGCTCTCCTGTGCTTTGCTGCTGCTGTTGCGCATCGCGGAGCATCCGCGCCATGCCATCGGCTGGGATGTCTTCGGCTACTACCTGTACCTGCCGGCCACGGTGATCCACGATGACGTCGCGCTGCGCGATCGGGCCTGGTTGGACACGCTGATGACCACGTACCAGCCCTCCTCCACCCTGTACCAACTGGTGGAGGGCCCGGACGGAAGCCGCGTGATCAAGTACAGCAGCGGCATGGCCTTGCTCTACGCCCCTTTCTTCCTGCTCGCGCACACCGTGGCGCCGCTGCTGGGCCATGCCGCCGATGGGCTTTCGCCGCCGTATGTCTGGATCCTCACCTACGGATGCCTGCTTTTCGCCTTGTCCGGGCTTTTCGTACTGCGGAAGGTGTTGCTGCACTACTTCTCCGACAGTTGGACGGCGGGGCTGTTGCTGTTGATCGTGTTCGGTACCAACTACCTGCAGCTCACCGCTTGGGACGGCACCCTGCTCACCCACTCCGCGCTCTTCACCCTGTATGCATGGCTGCTGTTGGCCACGATCCGCTGGCACGAAGGACCGGCCTGGCGGTGGGCGTTGTTGATCGGTGCCAGTGCGGGATGGATCACCTTGATCCGGCCCTCCGAAGGGGTGTGCATCCTGATCCCGCTGCTCTGGGCGCTGCCGCTGAAAGGACGGTCGATGCGGTCCCACTTCATGCACTTCTTCGGGGCGGTCGTGGTGTTCGTCTGCATCGCCGGCCTGCAGACCCTCTACTGGAAGCAGGTCACCGGCCAATGGTTCTTCTACTCGTACGACAATCCCGGCGAAGGCTTCGAGTTCGCTTCACCGTACTGGCGCGAGTTCCTGTTCAGTTTCCGCAAGGGCTGGCTGCTCTACACACCGGTGATGGTCTTCGCGTTGATCGGCCTGGCCTTCCTGTGGAAGCGACAACGCCAAGCCTTCTGGGGGATCACCGTGTTCCTGCTGCTCGATCTTTGGGTGATCTCCAGTTGGAGCTGTTGGTGGTACGCCGGAGGGTCCTTCAGTTCGCGGTCGATGGTGGCCGCCTATCCGGTCCTGGCCATACCACTGGGCTTCGCGTTGCAGGCGATCCTCGCGAAGCGTTGGGGCCGCCGCTCCGGTGGTCCGTTGATCGCAGGCTTC
>DASWWQ010000143.1:0-29398 GCA_036405935.1 Flavobacteriales bacterium | reverse complement strand
ACTTGCTGATGGTGTTGGCCACCGCATGGTCCTTGAAGATGAAGAAGGCGACGAAATTGAAGAAAGCGGCCCAGATCACCGCTTGGAGCGGGGTGAGCACCTTGGTGCTGACGATGGTGGCGATGGAGTTCGCCGCATCATGGAAGCCGTTGATGTAGTCGAACACCAGGGCGAGGATGATGATCGTGACCAGCAGGCTCATGCGGTGTGCGGTGTGGTGGCCTTGACGTGTTCGGGGCGGCCCGGCGCAACCATGCTCAGGCGTACTTCAGCATGATCGATTCGATCACGTTGGCCACGTCCTCGCATTTGTCGGTGGCCAGCTCCAACGAGGTGTAGGTGTCGCGGAACTTGATCAGGCGGATGGGATCCTTCTCCTCGGCGAAAAGCTGCTCGATGGCGCGGTCGAAGACCTCATCGGCCTCGTTCTCCATGCTGTTCACGTCCACCACGAACTGGTTGTGGCCGTTGGTCTTGTGCAACGAACGCAGGTGCTGCACCGCCATCTGCACGATCTGCGCACCGCGGTTCACCAGACGGGCCAGCTCACGGCAGGTCTCGTCCGGCTTCTGGATATGGAAAAGCTCGAGGTTCTTGGCACTCGCCAAGATGTAGTCGGCCACATCGTCCAAACTGCTGGCCAAGGCATGGATGTCCTCCCGATCGATCGGCGTGATGAAGTTCCGCGCCAGGTCCGTGAAGATCGTGTGGGTCAGATCGTCATTGGCGTGCTCGGCGATCTCCAAGCGCTGGAGCAGGGCCGTGCGTTGTGCGCCCGGTTCGGTGGCCATGATCAGCATCAGGTCCTCGCTCATCTTCAGGACGTTCGCCGCCGAAGCTTCGAAGTGGTAGAAGAAGATCCGGTCACGTGGCTTGAAGATCCTGAAGAACGCTTCCAATGCCATGGGCTTTGTTTTTCGCGGGCAAAAGTAGACGCATCCCCCAGTGCACCATGGAGAACTTCCATCCTTAACGCTGGGGTAACATGTTCCAAGGAGCGCGGTGAATGGCCTTGTTCGGCATATCCACGACAGCGGCACAGAGGGCACAGCAAAATGCAATGCGGAGAAAAGGTCCGTTCCGTAATGTGCCCTCTCCTATACGCCTTACAGGGGCGCGGCGAGCACTTCAGAAAGACGGTTCCGGCCGGCTCGACCTCGTTCCGCCTTCTCCGATGGAAGTCCGCTCGGTGTCCCCTCTGGTGAAAAGTGCACGGCTGCCGTAGGTTCGCCGCACATGTTCTACTCCTTCAAAGGCTATCGGCCCGTGGTGCATCCCTCCTCCTTCGTGCATCCCCAAGCGGTGGTCACGGGCAACGTCATCATCGGCCGCCAGGTGTACATCGGCCCGGGCGCGGCCCTTCGCGGGGATTGGGGCGAGATCATCGTGGAGGATGGCTGCAACGTGCAGGAGAACTGCACCGTGCACATGTTCCCCGGTGTCACCGTGCGCCTGATGGAGGGTGCGCACATCGGTCACGGCGCCATCATCCACGGGGCCACGGTGGGCCGCAACTGCTTGGTGGGCATGAACGCCGTGTTGATGGACCGCGTGGTGCTGGGTGATGGATGCATCGTCGGCGCCCTCTCCTTCCTTGCTGCGGATTCGGTCTGGGAGGCCCGCAAGGTGATCGTGGGCAATCCCGCCCGTGCGGTGAAGGACGTGAGCGACGGAATGCTCGCGTGGAAGACCGAGGGCACAGCGCTCTATCAAGCCCTACCGGCCGAACTGTACCAGAGCCTCGAAGCCTGTGAGCCGCTGCGCGAGGTCCCCGCGGACCGTCCCCCCATCACCGGGGAATACCGGACGTGGAATGAGCGGAAAGGTTGATCCCGCTGCTGGCTGCTGGCTATTGGCCCCTCACCGCAGGCCAGTACCAAGTCGACAATAACGCGCAGCCAGCAGCTAGGAGCCAGCAGCCCTTACTCACCTCCTCGAAGCGTCCCGCTCGTCCAGATGAAGCTTGTGCAGGAAACGATGCACGGTCGGTGCGAGCATGGTGGCCACGATGGTCAAGAGCGCCACGCCGCTGTACAGGGCATAGAACGACGCGAACCACTTGGATCCATCATTGGGCAGCTCGCCGATCGGGCCCATGCCACCGAGGATCATGCTGGCGTTGAGGAAGGCATCCACGAGGGACATGTGGGCCAGCCCCATGTAGCCCCACGTGCCGATGGCCAGGCTGAAGGCGATGAAGCCCAGGGCGGCCAGCACGAACCGCAGTTGCCTCCGGAGATAGACCCGCTTGTGCGGAAGGGGTTTGTGCAGGGGTTCGAACATGGGATCAAGGATAGCGGATCAACAGCCGTGCGTGGACATCGGCCGTTAGGCCCGGTCAGGCCTCCTCCCTGCGCGCGGAACTTCGCGGCATGCGCGGCTTCTACAGTATCGGCCTCCTGGTGTTGAGCAATGTGTTCATGACACTGGCCTGGTACGGCCACCTCAAGTTCAAGGAGCATCCTACCCTGGCCAAGCTGGGCCTGTTCGCGGTGATCCTGATCAGCTGGGGCATCGCCTTCTTCGAGTACTGCCTGCAGGTACCCGCCAATCGTCTGGGCCATGTGGACCATGGCGGTCCCTTCTCGCTGGTGCAGTTGAAGGTGGTGCAGGAGGTGATCACGCTCGTGGTGTTCATGGTCTTCACCCTCATCGCCTTCCGTAACGAGACCTTCCGCTGGAACCACGCGCTGGCCGGTGTGCTCTTGGTGGCCGCGGTGTGGCTCGTGTTCAAGAAGTGACATGGAAGGCCATCTGTTCCATGAGCTGATCGTCGTGCTTGCACTGGCGATCGGCATCATCCTGCTCTTCCGCCGTTTCAAATTGCCCGCCGTGCTGGGCTTCATCATCGCCGGCATGCTGGCGGGTCCCCATGCCATGGGCTGGGTGGACAGCGTACGGAACGTGGAGATCCTGGCCGAGTTCGGCGTGGTGTTCCTGCTCTTCGTCATCGGCATGGAGTTCAGCCTGAAGAAGCTCGCCTCCCTCGGCGTCACCGTGTTCGTCGGGGGCTCCCTGCAGGCGCTCTTCACCATCGGTCTCACCACGCTCGCCGGTCGCGCGATGGGCCTCTCCACCCCGGCTTCGGTCTTCCTCGGCTTCCTGGTCACCCTCAGCAGCACCGCCATCGTGCTGCGCGTGCTCCAGGAGAAGGGCCGCATGGATGCTCCGTTCGGCCGCATATCCGCCGCCATCCTGATCTTCCAGGACATCCTGGTGGTGCCCATGATGCTGATCACCCCCATGCTCGCCGGCCAGGGCGGGGATATCGGCACCGGCCTGCTCCTGTTGCTGGGGAAGATGGCGGGGCTGCTGCTGGTGGTCTATCTCGGCGGCCGTTTCGGTGTGCCTCGTCTGCTCCGCTTGGTGAGCAAGGGGCGCAACAAGGAACTCTTCCTGATCACCGTGGTGGTGCTCTGCTTCGCGATGGCCTGGGGCACCTCCGAACTCGGCCTGTCGCTGGCCTTGGGCGCCTTCTTCGCCGGCCTGATCATCAGCGGTACCGACCAGGCCTATCACGCCACGGGCATCGTGCAGCCCTTCCACGAGCTCTTCATGAGCTTCTTCTTCGTGAGCATCGGCATGCTCGTGGATCCCGCGCTGTTCCTGGACAAACCCTTCACCGTGCTGGGGCTCACGGTGCTTACCGTGGTGGCGAAGACGCTGGCCACCTTCGTGGCCGTGTGGGTGCTGCGCAAACCCATGCGGGTGGCCCTGCAGTGCGGTCTTTCCTTGTTCCAGGTGGGTGAATTCGCCTTCGTGCTCGCCGTTACGGGCCTCACCCATGGACTGCTGACACCCGCCCACCACCAGGTGTTCCTCGCGGTCTCCATCCTGACGATGGGCCTCACTCCCTTCGCGCTGGGCCACGTGGACCGCATCGTGCGCCGGGTGCTGACGGCCTTCCTGCCGAAGCCGGTGGCCGCCCGCTTGGACGGGGTGATGCGTTTCCGCCGCGATACCGAACGCAACGATGCCAAGGCCCTGAACGACCATCTGGTGATCATCGGTTTCGGGCTGAACGGACAGAACGTGGCCTTGGCCGCCCAGAGCGCCAGCATCCGCTGCGTGGTGATCGAGGAGGACCCGGACCTGGCCGACCTGGCCCAGAAACGGGGCATGTTCGCCGTCTATGGCGATGCCACCAACGAGCATGTGCTGGAGAAGGCCCACCTGGCCTCGGCCCGCGTGGTGGTGGTGGCGATCGCCGATGCCCGGATCACCCAGCAGATCGTGGCCAATGTGCGCACCCTGACCACGGCCTACGTGATCGTCCGTGCGCGTTCGGTGCGGGACATCGAGGACGACCTGAAGGCCGGGGCCAATGAGGTGGTACCCGAGGAGTTCGAGACGAGCATCGAGATCTTCAACCGGGTGCTGCGCAAGTACCTGGTGCCCGAACGGAACATCCAGGAGATGGTGACCCATATCCGTGCCCAGCACTACGGGCTGTTCCGGGGGGATTCCGCCGCCCCCCGCATCGCTCCTCCCGGTGCCGGCGACCATTCCTTGGAGATCGCCACGTTGCCGGTGAACATGGGCCGAACGCGCATCGTAGGACGTACGCTGGCCGAACTGGACCTGCGCAAGCGGTTCGGCCTCACCGTGCTGGCCATCCACCGCAACGGCCGCGTGCACCAGCCCGTTGGACCCGAGGACCGGATCCTCCAGCACGATCGGCTCTACGTGCTCGGCTCAACCGACGGCATCCTGCGTTTGGGAAGGGAACTCGACTGAGGCATAACCGGATCGACGAAAGCTCCGTAGAAGCCGCCGTACGATCAATGCGGCAGCCACCACACATGTACCGGAGCATAGATAGCATCATGATGATCGATGATGAGGATGATTACCACCTCATCACCAAGCTCACCTTGAAGAAGGCCGGCTTCTCCGGGCGCATCCTGGGCTTCCACGATGCCGAGGATGCCTTGGACCATCTGCGCAGCATGGATACCAAGCCGGATCTGTTGTTGGTGGACATCAACATGCCCGGTACCAACGGCTTCGAGTTCATCGAGAAATGCGAATCCGAGGCCCTGCTCCCCACTTCGGGCACCACCGTGATCATGTGCTCCAGCAGCAATCGCCCGCTCGACATCGATACCGCCGATCGCCTCCGAAGCGTGAACGGTTACATGGAAAAGGCCATCGACGCCGACAAGTTCGAGTGGATCAAGAACGCACACCTCAACCGCCAGGAACACTAGGCCCCCACACTTCTCTCCCATGAAAAAGATCCTGATCGTCGAGGACGAGACCATCATCTCCTTCGGCTACCGCCTTCAACTCGAGCAGATGGGCTTCGAGGTGCTTTCCGCCGCACGGAGTGCCGAAGAGGCCGAGAACGTGCTGGAGAAGGAAGTGCCCGATGCCATCATCATGGATGTCTACCTCAAGGGCGAACGCAACGGACTGGAGGTGGCCCGGGACATCCTCGCCACCACCGAGGTGCCCATCATCTTCCTCACCGCCAGTTCCAAGCCCGAGATCGTGGACGGCATCCGGTCCCTGCCCAACTGCCACTATCTGGTGAAGCCGGTGGATCCCGATGCCTTGGGCAATACCTTGCATCGCATCCTCCAGAAGCATGTCCACTGACGGCGGACAAGGCCCCTTCGACCCGGACGACCGGCAGGCCCGCAACGAACGCCTGCACCGTTTCGCGCACGACCTGCGCAACAAGATGGAAGGGTTGCACCAGGCCTACAAGCTGTCCCGTTCCGAGGAGGGCGCCGCTCTCGGTCCGGAGCTGGACCTGCTGGCCGAACGCAGTTTCTTCGGCGGGGCTGCCGCCATCGAGGCACTTTTGAACGACCTCGACGTACCACGTGACCCCACCGCGGTCACTCCCGTTCGCATCGATCTCCCGGTCTTCCTGCAACGCGCCGTGGAAGGTCAGGGCTTCCGGTTCGACAAGAAGCGGCAGCACGCGGAAATGAACGTACCCGCCCTGTCCGTCCGCGCGGACGAACATCTGCTGGGGCAACTCCTGGAGGCCGTGCTTTCCAACGCCATCAAGTTCTCCCCCGAAGGCTCCACCATCGGCATCACGGCCGTGGCCGAGGACGGTCGGGCCGTGGTCCGCATCATCGATCCCGGCGTAGGGCTGGCTCCGAGCGACGTGGAGCGGATCTTCGAACGCTATGCCATCCTCGGCTCACGTGCCACCCAAGGGGAGGTCCAGAATCGCGGTACCTTGACCCGTGCACGCCGTTGGGCGGCCGCCCAAGGCATCGACCTGGCCTACAGCAGTGAAGGTCCCGGCAAGGGAAGTACCTGCACACTGCACCTGCCGTTGTACCAGGATTGACGATCAGTCCTCCTTGGCCCGGGTGATCCTCTTGGCCACGCGCTGGCCCTTCGCGTTCATCTCCACATGGAATTCCATCAGGTCGCCGATCTGGAGACCGCTGAAATCCACGTCGACAAGGTCGTCGCGCAGGAAGAACAGGTTGTTCTCCGGGAAACGGATGAACCCGTAGCCCCCGTGCAGGCTCATGATGGATCCCGTCTGGCGTGACCCGTCCAGGTCGCTACCGACGGTTGTCCGCTCCACATCCAGCATGGGATCCCGGGGCAGCGTCTCCTTGAGCACGAACATCTCACGTACCACTTCATCATTGGCGCGCAGGCCCTCCTCCACCAGGTCGGCCATCTCCAACGGATAGGTGACCATGTTCCACAGGTCGGTGCTGGTTCGGGTGGTATGCGTTTCGCCGCTGGCCTCCTCCACGAACTCGAAATCCCAGCCGAGCAGCATCGTCTTGCAACCCAACGCGTGCAGCTTACGCACCAAGGGCACATGGTCGCCATCGCTGGCGATCAACGCCACCACATCGTAGCGCTTGAGCATGCAGAGCTCATAGGTCTCGAGCGCCATCAGCACGTCGATCCCCTTTTCCCGCTTGCGGCCCTGCAGGTCCTTCACGGGCAGGTAGTGGGTCTGCACCCCATTGTACATCAGTACATCGTCGAATACCCGATCGTAGTAGAGCTGATTGGTCCGCTCATTGGCCTCCTTGGCGCTGAACCGCCCCCGGAAGAAGTGCGCGTCGATGATGTGGCATCTGTTGGAGGTGGTGCTTTCGCGTTCCGCCACCATATGCTTGATGAAATCATGCAACCCACCGATGTGCAGCCTACGCCGGTGCGGATGCACGTAGTTGTAGTAGTTGCTGACGTGCGTGAAATAACTACCGTCGTAGAACACCCCGATCTTCAAGGCCGCATTCATATCGCGAGAAGCTGCATTGGTCCGTTCGTTGCAAGAAGGGACAAATGTACCGGCCCTTGCTCCTTCGAGCCCCGATCAACGATCTTTCACGTTACGTACCGCATACTTTCGCACGGATGCGCAGCACCGCTCTCCTCCTGCTGCTGGCCTGGTGCACCTGGACCAAAGGTCAGGCGGATACGTCCACCGCAGGAGGGGGGCTGGTGATCTCCGAAACGGTCGCGTTGAGCCTTTCCAAGGGACGGATCCATGAGGCTGCAAAGAAGCACTGGCCCTTCACCTTCGGCCAGGAACCCGGTGCACGCCTTGAACATGCCGATGCCTCCACCGGCATGATCGAAGGCACGGCCCGGCTCAACTACCGCAGTTCCATCATCACCGCGCGCGAAGAGACCCTGGGGGTGATCAGCTACCGCATCTCCATCCAGTCCAACAACGGTCAATGCACGGTGCAGGTGAGCAACTTCCGGCACACCGGCAACTCCGGGGCCGTGGGCCAAGGCATCGATCTGGGCCGCATCTACAAGGACCAGCGTCCTTCGGTGCGGGTGCGGGGCATCGGGATGTCCGTGGCCCAACGTATCCACGCCGATATGCAACAGCAGTGTCGCGATCGCGTGGGGCAAGTGGTACGGGCCTTTGCCGCGCGTCTGCGCCAAGAGCAGCCTTGAGGTGGCTCCCGCCCTTGTATGGGATCCGGACAGGCGGGCATCCCTGCGTAACTCCATCCATTGATCCCCGTTCAAAGGCCACCCATCATGGCCTTCAAGCTCCCGAACCGTCGCTTTTGGCCCATCACCGCTTTGGCGATGGCCCTGCTTTTCATCATCTGGGACATTTCCCTCGTTTCCCGCGCCCGTTCCGCACAGCAACGCATCGGCGAACAGGTGGAGGTGCTGGACCACTTGGCCGACCTGCGCAAATGCGTGGACCAGTTGACGTTGGTGAACCGCGTGGACGCCACCATGGGGTTGGGCCAATGGGCCAAGGAATACCCTGTGGTCAGCGCCCGTTTCGAGGAGGTCGTGGCCGAATATCCCGGATCCCATGTGATGGAGCGGCTGCACGCCGACCTGCGCCAGGACCTGATCATGTGCGACTCGCTGCGTTCGGAGATCGCCCGGACCACCGACCCGTTGGAGAAGCACCGCCACCGCGCGGTGCTGAACATCATGCTGAAACGCGCCACCAGCGACCTGGACGCTTCCGCGCAGGCCATCCATGAGCATGGGCTGGCCAAGGACATCAGCAACCTGGGCAACAACTGGCGTGAGGTGCAAGCGCTCCTCCTGATCGCCTTCCTGATGGCGGTGGTCTTCGCCCTGCTGGTGGGCATGAACCGCAGGTTGCTCAACGCCTCCATCACCAACAGCGCCGCCCTCCAGAACGCCAAGCAGGAACTCGAACAGGCCAACGTTCAATTGGAACGCACCAACGTGGAACTGCGCGAGACCATGCTCAGCAAGGAGGAGAAGGAGGTGATGATCAAGGAGATCCACCACCGCGTGAAGAACAACCTGCAGATCGTGCGCAGCCTGATCCGGTTCCAGACCGACAAGGTGACCGACCCCCGGATGCTCGAACTCTTCCACGAATGCATCAACCGTGTCGGAGCCATGGCCCTGGTGCACGAGCAGACCTACCTGAGCAAGGACCTCGCGAACATCGCGGTGAGCGGATACATGGACAGCTTGGTGCGCGACCTCGTCAGCGCCTACAATATCCGCCTCAAGCTGCACATGGACATCGACATCCAGGTGAAGACGCTCGGTGTGGACACGTTGATCCCCCTCGGGCTGATCATCAACGAGATCATCAGCAACAGCTTCAAGCACGCGTTCAAGGACCGCACCGAAGGCACCATCATCGTGCACCTCAAGGGGGTGGAAGGGGCCTTGGACCTGGTGATCGGCGACGATGGCGTGGGCCTCCCCGACCGCCAAGGCTGGGAGAAACCGCAGAGCCTGGGCATGGAGCTGATCCACACGCTGGCCGGACAGCTCGATGCCAGCGTGGAACTGCGCCCCGGCAAGGGGACCATCTACGAGCTGCGCAGCATTCCCGTGCAGGTGCGCAAACGCGCCTGACCCCGTTCATCCCGCCCCTGCACGCCGCGCTTGTCAGCGGGCTTCTACATTCGTGGTCTTCCATACAGGACCATGAAGAACACCCTTCCTTTGGCTGCGCTGATGCTCGCTTCCTGCGGCCCGCAGCCCGATACCGAGCAAAAGACCGTGGAGAAGATCGCCTATCCCCGAACCCGCAAGGACAGCATCGCAGGTGACACCCTGCACGGCACGTTCGTGGCCGACCCCTATCGCTGGTTGGAGAACGACACCAGCGCGGAGACCGCCGCTTGGGTGAAGGAACAGAATGCCGTCACCGACGCCTTCCTGGAGAAGATCCCCTTCCGCAAGGACATCGCCAAGCGCTACGAGGAACTCTACAATTTCCCCAAGGTCGGCGGACCCATGCGCGTGGGCGAACTGTACTTCGTGTGGAAGAACAGCGGCCTGCAGAACCAGAGCGTGATCAACGTGCGCAAGGGGCTCGACGGCGAGGACAAGGTCTTCATCGATCCCAACGCCATCGATCCCAAAGGCACCACCACCTTCAGCCCCATCGGCGTGAGCACCGACGACCGGTACATGGCCGTAGGCGTGCAGAAGGCCGGTAGCGATTGGCAGGACATCACCGTGTACGACCTCACCACGTTGAAGCAGATGCCTGATGTGCTCAAGTGGGCCAAGTTCAGCGGCACCGCTTGGTACAAGGACGGCTTCTTCTACAGCCGCTATCCCGAGCCCGCCAAGGGCACCGAGCTGAGCGCCGCCAGCAAGTTCCAGAAGGTGTACTACCACAAACTGGGCGACCCCCAGGACAAGGATGTGCTGGTGTGGGAGGACCGCAAGAACGGCGACCTCTACGTGGGCTGCGGCGTCACCGAGGGCGAGGAGTTCGCCACGCTCTTCGTGAGCACCGGCACCGATGGTTATGAAACCTACTACCACGACCTGCGCAAAGGCGGCATCCCCACGCCTTCCACGAAATGGACCGCCCTCCAGACCGGCTTCGACCACAAGACCAGCATCGTGGACTTCGTGCCCGGCACCGGCAAGTTCCTGGTGATGACCGAGGTGGACGCCCCCAACTACCGCTTGGTGGAAGTGGATCCCGCCAAACCCGGCAAGGAGAACTGGAAGGACATCATCCCCCAGAAGAAGGAGCTGTTGCAGGGCGTGAGCACCGGCGGCGGCAACCTCTTCGCCGAATACCTGAAGGACGCCACCAGCCGCTTCTACCGCTACAAGCTCGACGGCACCAGTGAACAGGCCATCCAACTGCCCGACATCGGCAGCGCGGGCGGCTTCGGCGGCAAACGCGACGACACCTTCGGTTTCTACAGCTTCACCAGCTTCACCGACCCCGGCAGCATCTACAAGTACGACTACGCCACCGGCAAGAGCGAGATCTGGTTCCGCCCGGAACTGAAGTTCGACCCCTCACAATTCGTCACCGAACAGGTGTTCTATCCCAGCAAGGACGGTACGAAGGTGCCGATGTTCATCGTGCACAAGAAGGGTGTGGAGAAGAACGGCAAGAATCCCACGATGCTCTATGCCTACGGCGGGTTCAACATCAGCCTCTCCCCCAGCTTCAGCACCAGCCGGATGATCCTGCTGGAACAAGGCGGCGTGTTCGCCCTGGCCAATCTGCGCGGCGGTGGCGAATACGGTGAGGACTGGCACAAGGCCGGCATGAAGGAGAAGAAGCAGAACGTGTTCGATGACTTCATCGCTGCGGCGGAATACCTGATCAAGGAGAAGTACACCGATAGCGCGCACTTGGCCATCAATGGTGGCAGCAATGGTGGTCTGCTCGTGGGTGCGGTGATGACGCAACGCCCCGAACTGTTCCAAGTGGCCTTCCCGGAAGTGGGTGTGCTGGACATGCTGCGCTTCCAGAAGTTCACCGCCGGCTTCGGCTGGGTGCCCGAATACGGCAGCGCCGACAACAGCAAGGCGGAGTACGACTACCTGCGCGCCTACTCGCCCCTGCACAACGTGAAGCCCGCGAAATACCCCGCCACCATGGTGATGACGGCCGACCACGATGACCGCGTCGTACCGGCCCACAGCTTCAAGTTCATCAGTGCCCTGCAGCCCGCCCAACAAGGCGACGCCCCGGTGCTGATCCGCGTCGAGACCAATGCCGGGCACGGTGCCGGTAAGCCCACGAGCATGATCATCGAGGAACAAGCGGACAAATGGGCCTTCTTCTTCCAGAACGTCGGCATGGTGCCGCAATACGGCCTTAAGGACGACAAGGTGAAGCAGTGATCGCGATCGCATCCTGTGAAGAAGCCCCGGCATCCCGCTGGGGCTTCTTCGTTCGCGCCCGCCTTTCGCGGAATGTCCAGGCACCGTGCTGCATGCCAGTGGACGTCAAAGGACGAAAGCACCTTGTCCGATGCGGGTCCTTTTTTTCGTGTTCGTGTGTTGCATGGGATGTGTCCCCCTACGAACGCACGCCCAAGGCAGCAACGCGAACTGGTATTTCGGCATGGGTGCCGGGATGTCGTTCTCCAGCGGCCTGGCCATGTTGCCCCTCACCGGCAACGCCTTTTATACGGTGGAAGGCTCGGCCTGCATCAGTGACGAGACCGGGCAGCTCCTGTTCTATACCGACGGCGTCCGCGTTTTCGATCGCAACCACCAAGTGATGCCGAACGGATCGGGCCTCAATGGCGAAATGTCCTCCTCCCAATCCGCCTTGATCGTCAAGGACCTCGCGAACACGCGGCTTTTTCATGTGTTCACGGTGGCGGCGGAAGCCTCCCTGAGTTTCACCGGTTATTCGGGGCTTTCCCACAGTACCGTGGATATGGAACTGAACGGCGGCATAGGCGATGTGGTGTTGAAGAACGATCCGTTGCTCCCTCTCGCGTGCGAAAAGCTCACCGCGGCGCGCCATGCCAACGGGCGTGACGTGTGGGTGGTGGCGCACGGCTTCGGCGACGACTCCTACCACGCCTACTTGTTGACCTGCAACGGCCTGCAACCACCGGTCGTTTCCCATACGGGGCGACCGATGGGACTTGTCGATAGCGGCGAGGCGCGTGGATACATGGACATCTCACCCGACGGGCGGTATGCAGCGGCGATATGGCACCGCGGCCCCATCACCCAGATGGAGACATTCCTCGACTTCCTCTCCTTCGATGCGACAACGGGAGTGCTCGTACTGCAGGACAGCCTAACGCACGCTCCACCGGCCTCACCAGGGGCCAATGGCAACTACATCGAGGGCTATGGCGCATGCTTCGCACCGGACAGCCGCTTCCTCTACACCACGGAGATATGCTACATGAACGGAATGCAGACCTCCCGCGTCCACCAATACGATATGTCCGCCATGAACATTGCGGCCTCGGAAGTGCGCGTGATGGATGTGGCCGAAACATACGGGGCCATCGCCTGTGGTCCGGATGGTGTTATGTACATCGCCGCCGTGAACAACACCGACAGCCTGCCACGTATCCTATTCCCCGATCTGCCGGGTACGGCCTGTGGGGCGGATACCGCCGGTATCCTGGTGCAGGGGAACGTGGCCCTCGGCCTCCCCAACGCCTGGGAGAACACAGCTATCCTTCCCGCACAACCACCAACGCTCATCCTCAACGACACCACGGCCTGCGGAGGTCCCGTGCAGTTGGAAGTGCATGCCGTTCCGCCTTCCAATGCGCTGCTGTACCAGTGGAACACGGGTTCCACGACTTCCACGACCATGGCATCCACCGCTGGCCATTACGTGGTGAAGGTGATCTCGGGTTGCGATACGGTCACGGCGCAGGCGGAGGTCCGGTCCAGCGGACGCATCCTCGACCTCGGACCTGATCTGGAGCTGTGCAAGGGGACCAGAATGACCGCACAAGTGCCGACATGGGCCGCGCAATGGGCTTGGAGCGATGGCTGGAACGGTACCGAACGGTCCCTCGGTTCGGCCGGTGAGTTGGAACTGGCCGTGGTGGACAGCCTCGGATGCCTCAGCGTGGACACGCTCACCTTGGATTTCGTGGATTGCGATTGCAAGCCTTACGTGCCCAACGCGTTCACGCCCAATGGTGACGGCATCAATGATGGATGGGGTGTGGTGATGGACTGCAGGCATGGCCCCTTCCACCTCCAGGTGTTCGATCGCTGGGGAACGAGCGTCTTCGATAGCACGGAACCCGATGCACATTGGGACGGCACCGTAGACGGCACCCCGCTTCCGCCGAGCGTATATGCCTGGACCATGGAACTGCTCCACGAGGATCCGACAGGAACGCGAAGGGCGAACCACCGCGGTCATGTGGCGCTGATGCGCTGAATGGAAGGCTGTCGCGACGACCGGAAGGCTTTGCGAAGTGGCATCGGTCCACGGAGATGATCCTCTCCCATGGTCCACGGCGCGACGGATACATTGGGCCCCATGAAGCACCGAGCCATCGCTCTCCTCTCCCTTTCCGCCTGCGTCGCAACGCTCTTCGCGCAGCCCCCGACCGATCCGCTCAACTACGTGGATCCCATGATCGGCACGCAGCGCATGGGGCATGTCTATCCCGGTGCCAGCGCGCCTTTCGGCATGGTGCAGTTGAGCCCGGACACCGATACCCTGCCCTACGCGGTGGATGGCAAGTACAACACGGAGGTCTACCGCACCTGCAGCGGCTACCAGTACGATGACCCCACCATCGTTGGCTTCAGTCACACCCACTTCAGCGGCACGGGACACAGCGATCTCGGAGATATCCTCCTCATGCCTGCACAAGGCGAGCTGCAGCTCAACCCCGGCACGGCGGACAAACCTTCCAGCGGCTATCGATCGGCCTTCCATCACGCCAACGAAACGGCCAAGCCCGGGCATTACAAGGTGCTGCTGGAGGACGACAGCATCATCGCGGAACTCACAGCCACCACACGCGTGGGTATGCACCGCTACGAATTCCCGCGTCGGGACAGCGCGCATCTGGTGCTCGACCTCGTGCACGGCATCTACAACCATCCGGACAAGAACGTGTGGACCTTCCTGCGGGTGGAGAACGATACGCTCGTGACCGGCTACCGGCAGACCAACGGCTGGGCACGCACCCGCACGGTGTACTTCGCCATGAGCTTCAGCCGGCCGATCCAGCACTACGGTCAGCAGGCCCAGCCCAAGAGCGTGTACCGTGGTTTCTGGGGACGTTTCGACCAGACGAAGGACTTCCCGGAGATGGCCGGTAAGGAAGTGCGCGCCTGGTTCGGATTCGGCTTGGGTACGGATGCCATCCTGCAAGTGAAAGTGGCCTTGAGCAGCGTAAGCACGGAAGGCGCCGTGAAGAACCTGATGGCGGAGATCCCCCACTGGGACTTCGACCGGGTAGTGCGACAAACGCAGGACGAATGGCGCAAGGAGTTGTCCCGGATCACCATCGAAAGCAAACGTCCGGAGGTGCTGACCAACTTCTATACGGGGCTCTATCACACCTGCCTCTCGCCCACCATCTACCAGGATGTGGACGGACGGTATCGCGGGCTCGACCAGAACATCCACACCGCGAAAGGCTTCGTGAACCAAACCACCTTCTCGCTCTGGGACACCTACCGAGCGCTTCATCCGCTGTTCAACATCATCCAACGGAAGCGTTCCGCCGATCTGGTGAACTCCATGCTGGCGCACTACGACCAGAGCGCCCAGCACATGCTGCCCATCTGGAGCCACCACGCCAACGACAATTGGTGCATGATCGGCTACCACGCCGTGAGCGTGATCGCAGATGCGCAGGCGAAGGGTATCCCCATGGATGAACAAAAGGCGCTGGCGGCTTGTGTCGCCACGGCGGAGCACCGTTCCTTCGATGGCATCGGGGCCTACATCGATTTGGGTTACGTGCCGGAGGACGTGAGCGGTGCCAGCGTGTCGAAGACGTTGGAGTACGCCTACGATGACCGGGCCATCGCCTTGATGGCGGAGCGCTTGGGCGACGGCCATGTCGCGCTTGTCTTCACGGAGCGCAGCGACAGCTACCAGAACGTATTCGAAAGGGTAAGCGGCTTCATGCGACCACGCAATGCCGATGGTGAGTTCGTGTTGGACTTCGATCCGCTGGACACGCACCAGAAAGGCTTCATAGAGGGCAATGCTTGGAACTATAGTCTGTACGTACCGCACGAGCCGGAAGAACTCGTCCGGAGGATGGGTGGTCCGAAGCGTTTCAGTGAACACCTCGATTCACTTTTCACCATGCGGTTGGACGACAAGTACTTTGCCAAGACCGAGGACATCACCCGCGACGGGATCATGGGCAACTACGTGCACGGCAACGAACCGAGCCACCATGTGCCCTACCTGTACAACTACACCGACCGGCCGTGGATGACCGGCAAACGCGTGCGCGAAGTGCTGGACGTGATGTACAAGCCCAAGCCGGACGGACTCAGCGGCAACGACGATTGCGGTCAGATGAGCGCATGGTACATCTTCAGCTCACTCGGCTTCTACCCCATGTGTCCCGGCAGCGACCGCTATGAGTTGGGAGCACCCGTGGTGGACAAGGCCAGTGTACCGCTGGACAACGGCAAGACCTTCTCGGTGACGACCAAGGGGCAAGGACAGAAGAGCATGTATGTGCAAAGCGTGAAGCTCAACGGCAAGGCGCTCGAACGCACGTACATCACCCATGCTGAGATCATGGACGGCGGTACCTTGGAGTTCACCCTGGGCGCCCGACCACCGAAGCGTTGAATGCGGGAACTGCGGATGAACGTTCATGAACACTGATGATGAGGCTTTCCTGAAGCCTATCCGTATCCATCCACATCCATCAGCGGTCCTATATCACTCCATCAGCGCTTCCTCCAGCGCGTCCAGCTTGGCCACGGTGAAGGCCCCTTTCTCCTTGTGCACGATGCGTCCTTCGGCATCCAGCGCGAAGAACCAGGGTTCATCCTTATCCTTCATGCCGAGGGCGTCGAGCACCGCATCGGCCTCGCCCTTGAAGAAGACCACGCGCCTGGCCACATCGGGATCGGCGCTCTTGCGCAGCCGCTTCATGCTGGGCTCGTAGGCCGCCTTGTTCAGCCCCACGAAGACGGGAACGAAATACAGCTGCGTATCCGTGGCACCGGCGAAAAGCCCATGCTTGGCCACGAAACGGAGGTAGGCCGGCTCGTACCATTCCGCCAGCACCGGCTCGGCCTTCTTGCCGAAGGCCACCGCGATGATCGCCGGCTTGCCCTTGCTGGCCCCGGGGAGTTCCACCGTAGCACCGTCCGTGGTCTCGCCCACGATCGTCGGGAAATCCGTTTGGGCGAAGGCCGTGGTGGCAACGAGCAGCAGCGGGAACAGGGGAATGCGCATGGAGTATTGTTGGATGAAGAGTAACGCGGAAGTCCTCGGGATGGTGCGCGAAGCGCTCACTTCACACCGTCATCCGCGTTCATGCCGCGGAACGGCCGGAAGTATTCCATCAGCGCGGCAACATCCTTTTCCTTGTCGTCCGTGGGCCACCACGGTGCGCTGAGCTTTATCTCCTTGTGGGCGTAGTCGAACGACACCAGCACCAGCGGCACGTGGGCGGCCTTGGCGATGTGCCAGAAGCCGGTCTTCCATTTCTCCACGCGTTTTCGGGTGCCTTCGGGGGTGATGGCCACGCTGAAACCGGGGATATCGCGGAAGTAGCCCGCCACCTGCTCGGTGAGGTTGCTGTTCTTGGAGCGGTCCACGGGGTAGCCACCCAACGCGCGGAAGATCCAACCGAAGGGCGGTCTGAAGAGGCTGTCCTTGGCGAGGTAGCGCGCGTAGCCCAGCCGGGCGATGCTGCGGGCAAGGACGCCGATGATGAAATCCCAGTTGCTGGTATGCGGCGCCACCACGTAGATGGCCTGCAAGGGCCCATCCGTTCCGCGCAGGTCGGTGACCCGCCAACCGATGAGCTTGAACACGAGCAGTGCGAAGGCCCTGAACATGGCGGGAAATGTACTTCCCCCGGCCGAACCCCGAGCGGCTCCGCGCCGTACGACGGTCCCGAATGCGCGCGCTCGACTTCGCCATCGTTGACGTGGAGACCACCCAAGGGGATCCGCGCGAGGGCCGGATCATGGAGGTGGCGGTGCTGCTTCACGACGGCCGCCAGGAACTCGCTCGTTGGGGAGACCTGATCCGTCCGCGGGTACCCATCGACCGCTTCGTGCAACGCATGACGGGCATCGACCGGACCATGTTGGAGGACGCCCCCAGCTTCCCCCGGGTGGCCAGTCGCATCCGCGGTCTGGTGAAAGGCCGCATCCTGGTGGCGCACAACGCCCGTTTCGACCTGGTGGCGCTGCAACATGAGTTCGCCCGCACCGGTCTTCCCTTCCATCCGGATACGCTGTGCACGGAGAAGCTGGCCCGCCAGCTACTGCCGAACCTCCAGCACTACAACCTCGCCAGCCTCTGCCGCTTCTTCGGCATCGAGCAGGGCCGCCGCCATTGCGCCGCCTATGATGCGGAGGCCACCTTGGCCCTGCTGTTGGGCTTCATCGACCGTTTCGGCGCGGAACGCGTGCTGGAGGCCGTGGAACCGGGAGAACGGCCGTCGGCGACGAGGGCGGCTTGAGCGCTTTCCCCAAGTGCGATGTCGCGCTGCGCCCGCTGAAGGGTCAGTGTATAACCCTTCGACAGGCTCAGGGTGACATTGAATGGGCCTCGGGGTTGAAGCACTTGTCACGCTGCGCCCGCTGAAGCGCGAGGATGTGGCCCTTCGACAGGCTCAGGGTGACATTGGATGGAAAGCAGCGGGGCGGCCCATTGGACCGCCCCGCGCCATTCCGTTGATCGGATCAGGCTTACTCGTCGTCGCCTTCCTCCTCTTCACGCTCCTTCTTGGCCTTGCGGACCTTCTCGCCGGATTCCATCCGGTTCTTCAGGTCGGCCAGCACGCCGAGGTCACCGAGGGTGGATTTCTCCACTTTCTCGTTCACGCTCTTCACGCTGAGGCTCTGGCCACCGCCGTCATCGTTGCCGCCCTTGCGGGTGCCACGCTTGGCGGGAGCTGCGGTCTCCACCATGTCATCCCCTTCCTCGAAGGTGCGGGTGTGGCTCAACACGATCCGACGGGCGTCCGCGTTGAACTCGAGCACCTTGAACGGGAGCTTGTCCTCGATGTTGACCTTGCCGTTGTCCTCCTTGCGCAGGTGCTTGGTGGAAACGGAACCTTCCACGCCGTAGGGCAGGGACACGGTGTAGTTGCTGCCGTTGCGGGCCACGAGGGTTCCCTCGTGCACGCTGCCCGGGGTGAACACACCGGCGAACACGTCCCAAGGGTTCTCCTCCACTTGTTTGTGGCCGAGGCTCAGGCGACGGTTGTCCTTGTCCACTTCCAACACCTGCACCTCGATGTCATCGCCCACCTTGCAGAAGTCGCTCGGGTGCTTGATGCGCTTGGTCCAGCTGAGGTCGCTGATGTGCACGAGGCCATCCACGCCCTCCTCCAGCTCGGCGAAGATGCCGAAATGGGTGAAGTTGCGCACCTTGGCCGTGTGGCGGCTGCCCACGGGGTACTTGAACTCGATGTCGGCCCAGGGATCGGCAGCAAGCTGCTTCATGCCCAGGCTCATCTTGCGCTCCTCGCGATCGATGTTCAGGATCTGTACCTCGATCTCCTGGCCCTCCTTCAGGAAGTCCTTGGGGCTGCGCAGGTGCTGGCTCCAGCTCATCTCGCTCACGTGCAGGAGGCCTTCCACACCGGGGGCCACTTCCACGAACGCACCGTAGTCGGTGATCACCATCACCTTGCCGGTCACCTTGTCGCCGGCGTTCAGGTCGGCGCTCAGGGCATCCCAAGGATGGCCGCTCAGCTGCTTCAGACCCAGGGCGATACGACGCTTCTCGTCGTCGAAGTCCAGGATCACGACGTTGATCTTCTCGTCCAGCTTCACCACTTCCTCGGGGTGGCTTACGCGGCCCCAGCTCAGGTCGGTGATGTGGATCAGACCGTCGACACCACCGAGGTCCACGAACACACCGTAGCTGGTGATGTTCTTCACGGTACCCTCGAGCACCTGGCCTTTCTCCAGGCCGCTGATGATCTGCTTCTTCTGCGCCTCGATCTCGGCTTCGATCAGGGCCTTGTGCGATACAACCACGTTCTTGAACTCCTGGTTGATCTTCACGACCTTGAACTCCATGTTCTTGCCCACGAACTGGTCGTAGTCACGGATGGGCTTCACGTCGATCTGGCTGCCGGGCAGGAAGGCCTCGATGCCGAAGACGTCCACGATCAGACCACCTTTCGTACGGCACTTCACGTAGCCGGTGATGATCTCGTTGGTCTCCATGGCATGGTTCACCTTGCCCCAGGCATTGTGGACGCGGGCGGTCTTGTGGCTGATCACCATCTGGCCACCGCGGTCCTCCTGCTTCTCGATGTAGACCTCCACCTGGTCGCCCAGCTTGAGGTCCGGCTTGTAGCGGAACTCGCTCAAGGGGACGACACCTTCGGACTTGTAGCCGATGTTGATGACGACCTCCTTCTTGTTCATGCCCACCACGGTACCCATGAGCACTTCCTTCTCGGAGATGCTGCTGAGGGTATCCTCGTAGGCCTTCTCCATCCGATCGCGGGCATCGGACGGGATCACTTTCTTGTCATCCTCCAGAGCGGCCCAATCGAAATCGGCGGGGGGCTCTGCGAAAACGACCTTCCTTGTTTCTGCTGACATGTACTACTCCACTTGTATCCCGGATCGAGGCGGTACCACCCGGAAGGTTGTTTGGTTGGCCCGTGGCACCGCTGCACGAGCTTCCTTCTGAAAAGGGCCGCAAAAATAGGTTTTTATCCTGAAACTCAGGTAGGGGGCGAACCGCAAGCCCTGAATGCGCTGCTGGCCTTCAGCTATTGGCCTCCAGCTAGCAGCCAGAGGCCAGCAGCAACCTCACCTCTTCACCCCCACCTTTGCACGGATGCCCATCGACAACCAGCAGATCCAGGCGTTGAGCCAGCTCGAGTTCAAGGCCCGCCAAGTGGTGGAAGGCTTCCTCGCCGGCCTGCACAAGAGCCCCTTCCACGGCTTCAGCGTGGAATTCGCCGAGCACCGCGCCTACAATCCCGGCGACAGCACCCGCCACATCGATTGGAAGCTGTACGGCCGCACCGACAAGGTCTTCGTGAAACGGTACGAGGAGGAGACCAACCTCCGCTGCCAGCTGGTGCTCGACGCCAGCAGCAGCATGTACTACCCCGACTTCGCCAAGGCTTCGTCGGGCCATACCCCTTTGAACAAGGTCCAGTTCGCCGTGCACGCCGCCGCCGCCTTGGTGCAGTTGATGCGCAAACAACGCGATGCCGTGGGCCTCACCGTGTTCAGCGACCGCCTCCGCGTGGTGGAGCAGGCCCGCAGCAATGCCGTACATCTGAAGCACGTGATGACGCACCTCGAGGACCTTTTGTCCACCACCGCGCCCGCCCAAGGTCAACGCACGTCCGTGGTGGAGGCCCTGCACGACATGGCCCAGCGCGCCCAGCGCCGCAGCCTGATCGTGGTGCTGAGCGACATGATGGACAACACGGACTCCGAGGATGCCGTGTTCGACGCCCTTCAGCACCTGCGCTACAACAAGCACGATGTGATCCTCTTCCACATCACCGACCGCAAGAGCGAAGTGGACCTGCAGTTGGAGGACCGTCCCTACACGTTCGTGGACAAGGAGACCGGCGAGCAGGTGAAGGCCCACCCTGCCGAAGTGCGCGAGGCCTACCGCACGGCCGTCACCGAACGCTGGCACCGCCTGAAGATCAAGTGCGGCCAGTACCGGATCGACCTCGTGGAGGCCGACATCAATGCCGGTTTCGAGACCGTGCTGCTGGAGTTCCTGCTGAAGAGGGCGCGTCTTTACTGAGGATCCCGCGAAATCGCATCCGGGTGTTTGACATTCCGGACCGACGTATACATTTGCAGCCGCTTCGTTGGAAAACGAGGTTCGGAGGACCGGTAGTTCAGCTGGTTAGAATGCCGCCCTGTCACGGCGGAGGTCGCGGGTTCGAGTCCCGTCCGGTCCGCAAAAGCCCCTTGAAAAAGGGGCTTTTTCCGTTCGAACCGACGGGACGAGAAGTTCATCCCGTGCACAGCGAAGCGACGATACGGGAAGTCCCGTCCGTTGCACGGAGCGGCCCGATTGGCATACCGAACTGTTCCTTCACTTGAGTGCTCATCGATCTGTCGGTCTTGGGGATTTGAAGAGGTTCACTTCGCGTTCAATGCGATGGCCAGGTAGACCTGCAGCGCGGAATTGCGTGCGTCGCCCAGAACCATACGTGAACCTTCGGATGCCGCCAGCTCCGCCAGCCCATGCAAATACCGCAGCCCGATCTGCGCGGGACCGAGGTTCGCCCCGGCTCCCAACAGCAGACCGTAGTCCGCACCTTGGAAGTTATCGCGGTCCAACTCATCGTCATCACTGCCCAGATCGCCCTCGGTGCTGGCGTTGCTGCTGAGCAAGTAACCCGCGTAGGCCCCCGCATGCAGCTCCAGCACCTCGCCGATGCCCACCACGGCGAACACGGGCAGTTCCAAGTACGCCAGCTTGAAGGTGATCGTTTGGTCCACCAGGCCATCATAGCGGATGGTGGTACCCTTCGGTGAATACAGCAGTTCCGCTTGGATGCCCAGTTGGTCGCTCGCGGAGACCCGCCCGAAGACCCCCCCATGGATCGCCGTACGAAGATCCTTGTCGGTGGCATCCTCCCCCGCTCCGCGCAGGTTGCTGAACGACGCGCCCGCCTTTACCCCGAACCGGTTGCCACTTTGGGCAGCGGAACCAAGGGAGCAGGTGATCAACAGAACGGTGAGCAGGATCGGAAAGCAGGAACGTAAGGTGCAAGGCATCTGCAGGTGTTTGGCCCTACAGCGCCACAACCGGACCGCAAGCCCATCCACTGGTCCTTAACCCATTGAGGTGCCGGAGTGGACATCCCATCGGGTCCAGCATGCCCAAAGCGGGTAGTCCTGCCCCGTGGACCAGTGCCCAAATCCAATTGATACGCACCGCTGCGTCCCGGGCCTCGTGTCGAGAAAGCGCACCTCGGAACGGATGGCAGGGGGTGGCGGTGGAAGGTGGCGTACGGATGCAATGATCGGGCTGCACCATGAGTTCCATTGCAATGCGTTGCATCCGGCTCTTGCTCCTGGCCCTGCCCTGTAACGCCACCGCCCAGTTCAGCATGGAGGGGTTCCAGGACTTCGAGCACATCACTCCTTATCTCCTCGATCCTGCCACCTATGCCAAGAAGGAGGTGAAACTCCACCTGCATTGGGGATCGGACGTGGAAGATCCCGCCCCACCCTTCCACACCGAGGTCCGGTTGACATGGCTCTGCGACACGGTCGTGACCATTCGCCAAGATGACGAGCCGGCGGATACCCTCGTGCACACGCAACGCAGGTGGCGGACCCCGTGGGAACTGCGCTTCCGCTTGGCCTTGTTGTACAACGAGACCGACTCGGCCGGATGGCACATCGAACGCGAAGAGGTCCGGTACCCCTATGGCGTAGGCGTGGACATCAGAAGATCACGAACCGATGGTTCCGGTGCGGTGCAGGTCCTGGAACGCAGTTGGTCCGATGGCAACACCACGGTGGACACCCTCTATACCGGAAACGATGGCATCACCATCCGCGTGCAGCAAACACTCATCGCGCACAAGCAGGTCCGCACCACCCGCTCCAGCCTTCGCATGGCCGAAGTGATGCCCGGCTTCCACTTCCCCACCAAGCTGCTAACGGACGGCCATCTCGGCCTGTGGACATATGACCTGGATCGCAAGGGCCGGCTGAAACGTGTGGATCACGTGCGCTATGAGAACGGGGACCCCATGCCGAGTTCACATGACCATCTGGTGGTCGAGTATGGACGGTAGGGCTTCGTACCACTGCTACTTCCCGGATGCCGGCGGGCGATTGCGGTATCCTGGGGGAATTGCAGGGGGACCAAGCAGCTCCGCAACCGTCTGCTCGCAAGGATCACCGGTCATGGCAGGTGCGGAGATCGCGTGCAGCATGCGTATGGGTCAGGCCTTGTCGATCTTCACGCTGGTCATCGTCAGCGAACCCGCCACCGGCTTGTCGTTGAAGAGCGTGGCCTGTTCGTCCTTGCCCTGTAGGGCCAGGGTGTAGAGCAACGGATAGTAGTGCTCCGGCGTGGGGATGGCCAGGTCGAAGGCACGCCCCTGTTGCCCGAAGCCGATCAGCGTAGCATGGTCGCCGCCGAGGATGGCGCGCTTCATCCGGTCGCTGGCGTCGAGTGCCCAGTCGTAGGCGTACTGTTCGTTCAATCGGTCCCAAGCCACCATGCCCAGGTTGTGCACCATGTTGCCGCTGCCGATGATCAGCACGCCCTTGTCGCGCAGCGCAGCGATCTGTTTCGCCAAGGCGTAGTGCTGTTCGGGCTTCAGCGAATAGTCGATGCTCATCTGGACCACGGGCACATCGGCGTTCGGGTAGAGGTGCTTCACCACGCTCCATGCGCCGTGATCGAGGCCCCAGCTCAGGTCCAGCCCCACATCGGTGCCCGTGATCAGCTGCTTCGTTTCCTGCGCCAGCTCGGGACTTCCGGGTGCGGGGTACTGCACATCGAACAACGCCTTGGGAAAGCCACCGAAATCGTGGATGGTGCGCGGACGCTCCATGGCGGTGACCAAGGTGCCACGCGTTTCCCAGTGCGCACTCACCACCAGCACGGCCTGCGGCTTGGGCAAGGTGGCGGCCATGCGGCGGAAACCCTGCACGAACTCGTTCTCTTCTATCGCGTTCATCGGGCTGCCGTGGCCCAGGAAGAGCACGGGCATGCGCGGACTCGGCTTGAACGTGCTGGTGATGGTGGTGAGGTCGTTGAGCTTCATGGCGGCGCCGGCGAGCGGCAGATTGGCTAGGGAAAGGAGGAATTTCCTGCGATCCATGGTGAAGGAGCGGTCCGCGAGGATCGCGGTGCAAAGGTTGCTTCGCCGGCGGGCTCTGTGTTTGCAGGGTCCGGAAGAAGGATCCTACTCCGCAGGTTCGGCCTTGTACCTCGCTACGACTTCCGACCGCACCCATCTTTGCCGCATGGAACAGAAGATGACCGTGGGGGTGGTGGGCACCGGTACCATGGGCGCCGGCATCGCGCAGGTGGCCGCGCAGGCCGGACATGTCACATGGCTGTTCGATAGCCGGCCGGGTGCTGCGGAGCAGGCTGCGACAGGGCTGCGAGCCACGCTGGAGAAGCTGGTGGCCAAAGGCAAGTACACCGCCGAGCAGGCCGCTGCCATCGCGGAGCGCCTTCGTCCAGCCCGGGCGATCCAGGACCTCGCTTCCTGCGGACTGGTGATCGAGGCCATCGTGGAGGACCTTGCGGTGAAACGCCGGGTCTTCGCCGAACTGGAACAGCACGTTTCCGCGGATGCCGTGCTGGCCACCAACACCTCTTCCCTGCCGGTGACCGCCATCGCCGCCGGAGTGCAACGCCCCGAACGGGTGATCGGCCTGCATTTCTTCAACCCGGCGCCGCTGATGCCCTTGGTGGAAGTGGTGCCCGGACTGGCCACATCCGCCGAACGGGTGCACAACGCCACCGCTTGGATGAAGGACTGGGGCAAGGCACCGGTAGTGTGCAAGGACACACCGGGCTTCATCGTGAACCGCGTGGCACGCCCGTACTACGGGGAGAGCCTGCGCCTGTTCGAAGAGGGTGTGGCCGACATGGCCACCATCGATGCGGCGCTGAAGCAGTACGGCGGGTTCCGCATGGGTCCCTTCGAACTGATGGACCTCATCGGCAACGACATCAACTTCACGGTGACGAGGACCGTGTGGGAGGCCTTCTTCCACGACCCGCGTTACCGGCCCAGCATCACCCAACAGCGACAGATGGAGAGCGGGCGCTACGGACGTAAGACCGGACAAGGCTTCTTCAACTACGCTGCGGATGCACCCGCCGTGAACGCACCTGATGTGCCTGATGCCTTGGGCCGTTCGATCGTGGAGCGCGTGCTGGCGATGCTGATCAACGAGGCGGCGGATGCGGTCTTCTGGCAGGTGGCCTCCGCGGCGGACATCGATCTGGCGATGACCAAGGGTGTGAACTATCCAAAGGGATTGCTGGCCTGGGCCGATGAACTGGGCGCGGGGCACTGGCTCGGTGTGCTGGAGCGGTTGCAATCCTTTTACGGGGATGATCGCTACCGGCCTTCACCCCTGCTCCGCTCGGTGGCGGAACGCTCGGGCCGGCTCTTGAGCTAGCACTGCTTTCCAAGGGACAGCCGGAGAGGTTGCTGAATGTTTTCCATGGAATATTGTTTTTGCTTTCATTTGCACCCGCAACAACCCAAAAGCAAAAATGAAATCCCAAGTGGTGATCGCTGCAGGCCTCGTGGCCGTAGCCCTCGTGTCCTGTGGTCCTTCCGAAGCCGAGATCAAGGCGGCCAAGGAGAAAGCAACGGCCGACAGCCTCGCTGCTGCCGCTGCTGCTGAGAAAAGCTACACCGTGGACGTGGCCAACAGCTCGGCCAGCTGGGCCGCCAAGGTCACCGGCCCCGCTCCTTATGGACACCACGGCAAGATCGACTTCAACAGCGGCTCCTTCAGCGTGAAGGGTGGCCAGCTCGCCAGTGGCACCTTCGAGGTGAACATGAAGAGCATCACTCCCTTGGATAGTGCCTACCAACCCGAAGGTTCCAAGCAGGGCACCAAGACCCAGTTGATCGGGCACTTGACCACCGCCGACTTCTTCGCGGTGGACAGCTTCCCCACGGCCACCTTCGTGGTGACCAGCGTGGAGGGCAACACGGCCACGGGCGAGTTGACCGTGCGCGGAAAGAAGAACACCGAGAAGGTGACGGACATCGTCATCACCGAGGATGGCGCCAACGTGAAGGCCACGGGCAAGCTGGTGTTCGACCGTCAGAAATACGGTGTGGCTTGGAAGCACTTCCTGAAGGATGCCATCCTGAGCAACGACATCGAACTGAACCTTCGCATCGCCGGAACGGCGAAGTGATCTTCGGTGAGGAACAAGGAAAGGCGACCCGCGGGTCGCCTTTCTTCTTTTGATGTGTTGCGGCCGATTCCGGTCGGAAGGCTGTTGCTGGTCCGCGTCATACTCAACCCTGCATGGCCTTCGCCAGCCAGTCGTTCATCGGCTTCATGGCCTTGTAGTGGGCCATCACGGTCTCGGCCAGGTCGTCGGCGGTAACGGTTTTCGGAGGCAGCTTGGCGGCGACATAGAACTGCTTGTTGGCGATCAACGGTTCCTGGGCCACGGCCCCCTTGAACTCCGGCGGCAGCACCTTGTTCTTCTCTCCTTGCACCGAGCCGAAGAACTTCACGAAGTCCTTCCCCGCGATCGCTTTGCGGAAAGCCTTTCCGTCCTTCAACATCGCATCGCGGATATCGTACAGTTGCTCCTTCTCGGGCAAGTAGGCGCCGCCGTAGATCCACACGTTCTCCGGGCCGAGCTCGATGTACATGCCGGGGGTGGTCATGTCCTTCTTTTCGCCGCGCTGGATGATGGCCGATGAATAGGTCTTGTACGGCATCTTGTCCTTGCTGAAGCGGATGTCGCGGTTGATGCGATGGATGGCCTGCTTGGGTTCCATGGTCACCTGCGGATCCACCTTGCGGATGCGCTGGATCAGCTCACCGACAAAGGCCTGCATGGGGGCCTTCACCGTGGCCTCGTACCGCGTGCGGTTGGCGTCGAACCATTCCTTGTTGTTGTGCGCCGCCAGCTCCTTGAAGAAGCGGTTGTAGTCGGGCGTGAACCAGGCCATCCGGATGTATTTTGGTCGAAGGTACAGGCCGACCGTAGCACCCATGATAAGGATCCACGCCCCCGCCGAGCCCGAGCTTTTCGGCCCCATGCATGTGGGGCAGTTGGAGTGTCCGTTGGGGCGGATCTTCGTGGAGTGCGATGGCGAACGGATCACGCGCATCTCGTTCCGCAATCCCGGTCGCGGCCGTGGTGGGCGCATGCCGAGGATGCTGCAGGAGGCCTTGTTCCAGCTCGATGCCTATTTCGCCGGGCGACGGAAGAAGTTCGACCTGCCCTTGTACCGCGTGGGTTCGGCCTACCGCCGAGCGGTGTGGGAGCAACTGGACCGGATCCCCCATGGTTCCGCGATCACCTATGAGGAACTGGCCTCGTCCGTGGGCGGCAATGCCCGGTCGGTGGGCTCGGCCTGCACGGTGAACCCGCTGCTGATCGTGGTGCCCTGCCACCGCGTAGTGGGCAAGAGCGGTCTGTTGATGGGCTGGGCCGGGGAGATCTGGCGCAAGAAGTGGCTGCTGCAGCACGAAGGCGTGCTACCACCCGAAGCGGAGGAACGGTGATCCATCAACCACAGAGGCACAGGGACCCGGAGAACGCCGTGCAATACCCCTTCTTCGGAAGCTCCGCCCAGCAGTTCACCCAACCGGAGATCCTCCAAAAAAGCGCTGTGTATCCCTGTGCCTCCGTGCCTCTGCGGTGAAGAGATGCAAAGGCTAAGCGCCCTTCGTGTTCAGGTCGATCAGACCTTCGGGCGTGCGCACGATGAGGAAGCCTTCCTCGGGATCGATGCCCACGATCATCTCGTCCACCAAGGGCACCAGGATCTCCCGTTCGCCCTGCAACACTACGAGCAGCAGGTTCGTGTCGGTCCCTTCAATGGCCACCACCTCCCCCAGTTCGCCGTGCTCCTCGTCCTTCACCAGCAATCCCACGAACTCCTCGGGGTCCCAGCTTTCATCGCTGCCGTCCACCAAGTGGCCGGGTGGCGCGAAGACCTCGCAACCCACCAGGATACCCGCCGCCTGCGGATCGGCGAACTCGTCGAACTTGATCAGGGTTTCGCGGCCCTTGTCGTACAACTTGGTGAAGAAGAACGGCACGCGCTGGCCATCGATGGCAACGAACAACGCGCCGTGATGGATGATGTCCTCCGGATCCACCCCTTCGAGATGCAGCGTGAGCTCGCCTTGATGTCCCCAAGGTTTGCCGAGGCGGCCGATGCGATGCAGGCTGTCGAGATCCATGTGGAAAGCGCGTGAAATTAAGCCGGTGCCGTGCAGCGGGCTCCGGTACTTTTCGGACATGCGCTTCTTCCCCGCCCTGCTCGTCCTTTTCGGCCTGGCCCTCGCCGTCCACGGCCAAAGCACCCTGCCTTCGTTGATCCCCATACCCAAGGACATCCAAACCAAGGAGGGTACATGCAACCTGCTCTGCACTTGGAACATCCAGGGTGGACCGGAGGTGGACACCGCTTTCGTCGGTCTGCTGCGCAGCGAACTGTTGCCGCTGCACGCTCAGGTGGAGGCCACCTGTCCCGCAACCTTGACGATCTCCTTCGACCTGTTCCGGCCCGACACGCTGCTGCCCGAGGAGTGGTATGCGTTGAACGTATCGCCCGAAAGTATCTCGGTGAAGGCGCCGACCGAGGAAGGTCTTTTCCGGGGCAGCCGGACCTTGGTGCAACTGCTCGAACAAGGCCGCACCTCCGGCACCTTGGGCTGCCTTTCCATCACCGACGAGCCCCGGTTCAGCTACCGCGGTATGCACCTCGATGTGGTCCGCCACTTCTTCCCCGTGGACTTCGTGAAACGCTACATCGACCTGCTGGCCCGCTACAAGATGAACACCTTCCACTGGCACCTCACCGATGACCAAGGCTGGCGGATCGAGATAAAGCAATATCCGAAACTAACAGATGCATCATCCTGGCGGTCAGGGAGTCAATACGGACCATATAGCCGCCGCGAATACGATGATGTGCGCTACGGCGGCTTCTACACGCAGGAAGAGATCCGCAAGGTGGTGGCCTATGCGCAAAGGCGCCACATCAACGTGATACCCGAGATCGAGATGCCCGGGCATGCCTTGGCCGCGCTGGCCGCCTACCCCGAGCTGGGCTGCACCGGCGGTCCCTATGCGGTGGAGAAAGGTTGGGGTGTTTTCGAGGATGTGTTCTGCCCGAAGGAGGAGACCTTCACCTTCCTCCAGAACGTGCTGACCGAGGTGATCGACCTCTTCCCTTCGCCCTACATCCACATCGGCGGCGATGAATGTCCGAAGGAGCGCTGGAAGACCTGTCCGCATTGCCAAGCCCTGATGAAGCGGGAAGGTTTGAAGGACGAGCACGCCCTGCAG
>DASWWQ010000142.1:0-5944 GCA_036405935.1 Flavobacteriales bacterium | reverse complement strand
GTGGCAGCCCAAGGTGGATCGTGCCCAAGGGCTGAAGATCACCTATGACTACTTCAAGAGCCTCACCCCCGAAGAGCTCTACGAGAAGGACCACAACACCTTCGAGGGGTACGTGCGGAAGTGAGCTTATTTTCGTTCCATGGCCATCAAAGCACGATCGCTCAGCAAAAGGGCTGTACTCAAGACCTTGAAGGACATGCCCGAGCGGTTCGATGCGGATGAGCTGATCGAACGCATCATGTTGCTGCAGAAGGTCGAAGAAGGTGTGGCCGACGTGAAGGCGGGTCGTGTGCTTGGTACCGATGCCATGCGAGAGCACATCGCGGCGAAATGGCGGAAGTGATCTGGTCCTTGAGGGCACGCCAGGACCTCGATGGCATCAGTGCGTTCATCGCTCGTACTTCGCCGTATTATGCCCAGCGCACGGAACTCGGCATCTTCGAACGTGCGAGCGGATCGGCCGATCGACCAGGCATCGGACATATGGTCCAGGAGATCGGTGATCCGATGATCCGGGAGGTCGCCTACAAACAGTACCGCATCATCCATTGGCTCGTTTCGGAGCACCAAGTGGCCATTCTCGCCGTGATCCATGGCCGCCGCAAGCTCACCCGGAAGCTGCTTCGCAACCCTCGTCGTTCGTCATGACCGCCACATCGATCCGCGTTGCCGGTGTTCCCGAGCATTTCAACCTGCCTTGGCATCTGGGCCGTGAACGCGGTGCCTTCGCCCGCGCCGGTATCGACCTGCAATGGCGGACCGTGCCGCAGGGTACCGGGGCCATGTGCGACATGCTGCGCTCCGGTGAGGTGGACCTCGCCGTGCTCGTGACCGAAGGCGCCGTGCGCGACCTCCTGACCCACGGCTACGGCAAGATCATCGCCAATTACGTGGATACACCCCTCGTCTGGGGCGTGCATGTCGGCGCCGGCACGGAGGTGCATCAACGCGCCCAAGTGAAGGGCCTGCCCTTCGCCATCAGCCGCCCCGGATCGGGCAGCCACCTGATCGCCATGAGCTATGCAAAGGCGAACGGCTGGACCCCGACCGCCGACGATTTCGTGGTGGTGAACGACCTGAAGGGCGCCGTGGAACGGATGCAAGCCCCCGATCCCCTGCTGTTCCTCTGGGAACGAACGACCACGGCTCCGCTGGTGCGCAACGGCACCTTCCGCCGGGTGGACGAATACAGGCCCGCATGGCCCTGCTTCATGGTGGTGGCCGGCAATGCGGCGCTGGCGGAGTACGGTCCGCTCATCGATGTGCTGCTGCGCGTGCTGCGCGACCAGGCGAAGGGCCTGATGATGAAGAAGGACGGTGCGGCGCTGGTGGCCGAACGACAAGGGTTGGATCCCGCCGACGCGGCCGAGTGGTTCGCCTCGGTCCGCTGGAACACCGACGGACGCGTGGATGCACGTGCCCTGCACACCGTGGCCGATACGCTGCACGCCGTGGGCCTGCTCGATCGTTCCTTCTCCTTGGAGGAGGTGCAGGAAAGGCTGGTCCGGAAGTGAACCGCACGCCCTTGTCCAGCACCTGTGGAGATCGAGGCGCAGGAGCATGGCGCTCGCATCCGCACGGTCATTACATTTGGACAACACCGCATACGGATGGCGCAAGGGCTGAAGGAAGAAGGCGAGTTCCGTTACATCGATACGGGTGAAGGCCCGGTCTTGATCTTTCTGCACGGCCTCTTCGGCGCGCTCAGCAACTTCGAGGAGACCATCGGCCACTTCTCGAGGAAGTACCGCGTGGTGATGCCCATCCTGCCGCTGTACACCCTGCCGATGCTGAACACGAACGTGCCGGCCTTGGCGGATTTCCTGCGGCGATTCATCACGCATATGGGCTTCCGGGAGATCAACCTCTTGGGCAATTCGCTCGGGGGGCATGTGGCCCTGGTGTACTGCAGCCGCAGCCAGGAAGGCATCACCTCGTTGATCCTCACCGGTAGCAGCGGCCTCTATGAGAACGCTTTCGGCGGTGGTTTCCCGCGCCGCGAGGACAAGGAGTTCATCCGTAAGAAGGTGGCCGTGACCTTCTACGATCCCAAACACGCCACCGATGAACTGGTGGACGAGTGCTTCGAAACGGTGAACGACAAGGCGAAGCTCATCCGGATCCTGTCGCTGGCCAAGAGCGCCATCCGCCACAACATGGCCGCGGAGATCCCCAAGCTCCGCATGCCGGTCTGCCTGATCTGGGGCAAGCAGGATACCATCACGCCACCGCATGTCGCCGAGGAGTTCCACAGCCTGATCCCCCACAGCGAACTGTTCTGGATCGATGAGTGCGGCCACGCCGCCATGATGGAGCATCCGGACAAGTTCAACGCCCTGTTGGATCCCTGGCTGGCGAAGACGTTGGGTCGGACCGCATGAGCTCGCCCAACCTGCGCGCGGAGCATCTGGGCAGCGGCCGCGAGGAGAAGCACTGGCCCAAGCCCACGCTTCCCGAGTACGCCTTCATCGGGCGGAGCAACGTGGGCAAGAGCTCGTTGATCAACATGCTCGTGGGCATCAACAAGCTCGCACGCGTGAGCGGTACGCCCGGCAAAACGCGCAACGTGGAGCACTTCAAGGTGGAGGATTCCTGGTTGCTGGCGGATCTGCCCGGATACGGCTTCGCGAAGGTGAGCCAGAGCGAACGCGCCGCATGGCGCGCGATGATCGAGAACTACCTCGAACATCGGGAGAACATCCAATGCGTCTTCGTGCTGGTGGATGTGCGCCTGGAACCGCAGAAGAACGACCTGGACATGATCCAGTGGCTCGGCGAGAAGGGCATTCCCTTCGTCATCGTCTTCACCAAGAGCGACAAGCTGAAGCAACCGAGCATCGTCAGCAATGTGGCGCTGTTCAAACGCGTGCTCAAGAAGACCTGGGACACGCTGCCGCACCTGATCATCACCTCGTCCGAGGACCGCAAGGGCCGCGACGAGCTGCTGCACTTCATCGCGGACGTGAACAGCCGGTGGGGCCGCTGAGCTACTGCGCCTTCTGCTGCAGCATGTGCTCGGCGAAGTAGGCGCCGAAGTCACGCATCTGCGCCGCCATCTTGCCTTCGCCGGTGGCGCGCTCGAAGGTGTCCGCCATCGTCATGATGTTCTGGTGGAAGAAGGCCTTCATGTCGTCCACCGTCATCTCCTTCGTCCACAGGTCGATGCGAAGGGTGTTCTGCTCCTTCTCATCCCACAAGGAGATCAATGTGGCCTTGCACGAGCTCTTCGTGTTGTTGTCCTCCGCCTCCCACTCGATGCGCTCGGGCACGTGGTTCTCATCCAACTGGACATTGAAACGGATCTGCGAGGTACGGGAGGCCATGGAAGGATGGAGGGGGTCAGCGGGGTTTGTAGCTCTTGAGCACTTCGCGGGCATCATGCATCGCGAAGAGTTGCGCGAAGGTCGTGTTCGGGTGGTCCGCCAGGTAGCTGCGCACCATGCGGTAGCCGATCCATTCGCCGATGTGCCCGGGACTTTCCTTGGGGAAACCGGGGGTGAAGGGACCATCGGACATGAACCGGCCGATGTCCTCCGCTTTCTTGCTGTACAACAGTTCGCGGGAGATGATCTCGCGCCAGCAGTTGAATTCGTTCTCCTCGCACCACTTGAGCTGTGCATCGGTGAAGGCGAAAGGCACCGCAGGTTGCGCGCTCGGTTGCAAGTCGTGCAGCAGCACCATCACCTTGCCCGTCTCCACCAGGTGTGTCAGCAGGTCCGTGCCCGTGAGGTCCGCTATGTAATGCACCAGCAACCAGCCCTTCACGGCGGAAGGCACCAGCATCTCCGGGCGCATCCGTTCCTTCATGTACTGCGGGAACACCTCCGGCGTCAGGAGGCCGACCACCGGATGGTCCTTGCCGATGAACCATTCCACGCCCACCCCCAGTGTGCTGTCGGTGGGCAATACACCGTAGTTGAAGCCGGAGTTGTAGATGATCACGCGGGGTACAAGGCTATCGGGAAAGTGCGCCTGCAACCTTCCGAACGCGATGTTGAACTGCTCCTGCTCGCGCGCCATGTCGCCGAAGAGGCTATCGGCACGCTCCTGCACGCTGCGCCAGTCGGGGTCCATGGCGAAACGGGTAAGGCCGATCGCCAAACGCGGGTCATCCACCGGGGCCAAGGCCAGCACGTCCTCCACGTAGGTGCGGAAGAAGTCGCCGTACTTCGCTTGCAGTGCGAGTGCGTTGCCGGGCTCGGAACCGCGATGGAAGAGCTCCTGGTCCAACCGGTCCAGGCGCACGGTCAGGTCCTGCTTCACCGGCGCCACCGGAGGAGGGTTGCCATCGCCGGACCCACAGGAGGCGGTCAGCAACGTTGCGCACAGACCCATCGCGACCCCTAGGCGCACCTTACTTTTGACCACCCTCATCAAGCGACAAAACTATGAAGAACGTAACCGCTGCCCTTGTGCTCTCCTTGTTCATCGGCTCCACCGTGCACGCGCAGGACGACCGGTCGGTCCGCTTGGGTATCAAGTTGGCCCCCAACATGGGCTTCCTCAGCCCGGATACCAAGGGGCTCAGTTCCGATGGATCCCGGTTGGGCTTCACCTTCGGTCTGATGAGTGACTTCATGCTCGGCACCAACAAGAACTACGCGTTCAGCACCGGTCTCTACCTGAACAATGTCGGCGGCAAGCTCAAGCAGAACGTGGCCTATATCGTGGATGGGCAGGCGCGCGAAGGCGCTTTGTCCTCGGAGCTCAAGCTGCAATACATCGAAGTGCCCTTGACGATCAAGCTGCTCACGAACGAGATCGGCTACATGCGCTACTTCGGCCAGCTCGGTTTCGGACCTGCCTTCAATATCGCAGCCAAGGCCACCACCACGGTGCCCCAAGGGTCGGGCATCGAAGCGATGGACGATGAGGATTTCCAGGACAACATCGCGCTGTTCCGTGCCTCCTTGGTGGTGGGCGCCGGACTGGAGTACAACTTCAGCGGCAACACCTCGCTGATGGCCGGTGTCAACTACAGCAACGGCTTCACCAACACGCTCAACGACCTGGAGGTGGACGGGAAGAACGCCCAGGCCAAGCAGCATTACGTGGAGCTGAACGTCGGCGTGTTCTTCTGAGCCCTTCCTTCCTTTTGGGTGAAGCCCCGTTCCATGCCGGAACGGGGCTTTGCGTTTCCTTTGGGCCATGCATACGGAAGCGGTCATCGCGCACATCGTCGCTTGGTTGAAGGACTATCTGCACAGCAGTCGCCAGAACGGCTTCGTGGTCGGTGTCAGCGGAGGGATCGACAGTGCGGTGGTGTCCGCGCTTTGCGCCCGCACCGGAGCCCCGGTGCATTGCCTGGAAATGCCGATCCATCAGGCACCTTCGCAGGTGGAGCGGGCCCAGCGCCATATCGCCCTGCTGATGCAACGGCATCCGAACGTTTCCATGCGTACCGTACAGCTTACCGGCGTGTTCGATGCGTTCGTGGCCGCCCTCGAGAAGGGGGATGACGTGGAGCAGACCACGCTGGCCCTCGCCAATACCCGCAGCCGTTTGCGCATGACCGCCCTCTACTACTACGCCGGTCTGCATCGCGCCTTGGTGGCCGGAACAGGCAACAAGGTGGAGGACTTCGGCGTGGGCTTCTTCACCAAGTACGGCGACGGTGGGGTGGACCTCAGCCCCATCGCCGACCTCTACAAGTCCGAGGTGTACGAATTGGGACGCGTGCTGGGTGTGGGAGAGGACATCATGAAGGCGGCACCCACCGATGGCCTTTGGGGCGATGATCGCAGCGATGCCGACCAGATCGGGGCCTCGTATCCCGAGCTCGAATGGGCCATGGCACTGCGCGCCGGGAACGGTGATACGGCCGGGTTGTCGGAACGGCAGCGGAAGGTGCTGGACATCTACGATCTGCGCCATGCGGCCAACCTCCACAAGATGGTGCCCATCCCCGTGTGCATCATCCCGGCGGAACTGAAGTCCTGAACGA
>DASWWQ010000141.1:0-12370 GCA_036405935.1 Flavobacteriales bacterium | reverse complement strand
TCCCAGCTTGTCCACGATGATCGCGATGACCCTTGACTTGATGTCGGACATGTCCGTGCGTTTTGGTTGATAAGGCTGCAAAGGAAAGACAAAATCCGAAGCTCCCGCCAACCCCCTCCCCAAGCCCCTTTTTCCCGCCTTTCCTTCGGGGGTAAGGAACCACGGAGGCACGGAGGCACAGAGGACACGGTCATGTAGGGACGCCGGGCGACCATCCTTTGGGGGTCTTCAGGATCTGCTCCGCGTTCTCCGTGACTCCGTGCCTCTGTGGTGAACCTCGGGCCACCGCCTCACCCACCCCATCTTTGCGCCCGTGCTGCGCATCGCCCTCCTTGCCTCCGGCTCCGGGTCCAACGCCCAGCGGCTGATGGACCATTTCCGGGGACACAGGCTGGCGGAGGTGGCGCTGGTGGGTACGGACCGCTCAAAGGCCGGGGTGGTGCAACGGGCCTGGGATGCCGGGGTGCCCGTGTACACCTTCAGCGGCGCGCAACTGAAGAGCGGAGAGGTGCAGCGTGAGCTGACCGGTCAGCGGATCGACCTCATCGTGCTCGCGGGTTTCCTGCGGCTGATACCGGGCGAACTGGTGCAGGCCTTCCCCGACCGCATCCTGAACATCCATCCCGGACTGCTGCCGCGTTTCGGCGGGCACGGCATGTACGGCATCCATGTGCACGAGGCCGTGCTGGCCGCCGGGGAGAAGGAGAGCGGCATCACCATCCACCGCGTGAACGAGCGGTACGACGAGGGCGAACACCTCTTCCAAGCCACCTGCCCGGTGCTGCCCGGCGATACGGCGGATACGCTGGCCGCGCGGGTGCTCGCCTTGGAACATGAGCACTATCCGTTGGTGGTGGAAAAACAGGTAGAACTATTCGCCGCCGCGCGATAGCCGCTCCCACCGCTGCTGATCTTCGCGCCCATGTTCGACCTGGTCCAGATCGGCAAGGCTTTCCTGATCCTGTTCGCGGTGATCGACATCGTGGGCAGCATCCCCATCATCCTCGATGTGCGCAGGAAGGCCGGCAAGGTGTACCCCGCGCGGGCCACCTTGGTCAGCCTCGGCATCATGGTCACCTTCCTCTTCCTGGGCGAGCGGATCCTGCATGTGGTGGGCATCGACGTCAACTCCTTCGCCGTGGCCGGTTCCTTCATCCTTTTCTTCATCGCGCTGGAGATGATCCTGGGCATCCGCCTCTTCAAGGAGGACCTCTCCGCCCCGGGCCTGGACGACCCCGAGAAGAACAACAAGGTCTACAGCATCGTGCCGCTGGCCTTCCCGGTGATCGCCGGCGCGGGCACCATCACCACCATCCTGTCGCTGCGGGCCGAGTTCGAGGCGCAGAACATCCTGGTGGCCATCGTGCTGAACATGATCGTGGTGGTGCTGGTGATCCTGCTCACCGATCGCATCGAGCGGCTGCTTGGCCGCTTGGGCCTCATCGTGTTGAAGAAGGCCTTCGGCATCATCCTGCTCGCCATCAGCGTCAAGCTCTTCGCGGGCAACATCACGTACCTCTTCCCTTCGAATTGAACCGCGACGACGCAACGAACGCAACGTTCAGCCCGGCCGCCCGGAGATGGTTGGGGCCGGTGAAGAACTCCGTTGCTGCGCTCACGCTCTTCCTGGTACTGGGCATCACGGCGTTCAGCCTGTACGAGTTCATCACCTTGTCCGTCACCGATGGGGATGGCGGATACCCTTTCGGAAATGAAGAAGCCGATCCGGCCTATGCGAGCAAGGAGACGTATCTCGCTCGCACTCGGTGGTGGGTCGCCCTCGGGGCCTCCTTCTCGGTGATCCTGCTTCTTGCTCTGTGGCGCAAATGGATGACCCTTTTCTGGTCATCGACGTTGGTCATCCTTTCCCTTGCGCTGTTCTTCGCACTGAATCCGATCCCATGAAGATCATGCTCTACACCGACGGCGCGGCCAGCGGCAATCCGGGCCCGGGCGGATATGGCGCCGTGCTGGAGGCCGGCAAGTTCCGCAAGGAGCTCTGGGGCGGTTTCCGGCGCACCACCAACAACCGCATGGAACTGCTGGCGGTGATCGTGGGCCTCGAAGCGCTGAAGAACCCCGGGCAGGACGTCACCGTGGTCAGCGACAGCAAGTACGTGGTGGATGCCGTGGAGAAGAAATGGGTGTTCGGCTGGGAGAAGGTGCGCTTCGCCAAGAAGAAGAACCCCGACCTGTGGCAGCGCTTCCTGAAGGTCTACCGCCAACACCACGTGAAATTCCAGTGGATCCGCGGCCACAACGGGCATCCGCAGAACGAACTGTGCGACCGCTTGGCCGTGGCCGCGCGCGAGCAGTACGACCTTCCCCCTGACGAGGCCTACGAGCGCATGGGCGAGGGCGACACGGATATCTTCGCCGGATAAGCCCAGGGTTCACCCTTCCGGTGAACCGATCCGATCCACGATCTGTTCCCTATTCCCATGTGCGCCAAGCTGTACGCCACGATCAATGCCGCCGGCACCCCCCTGGAGCTGGAGCGGTCAACTCCCCATGCCCCGTGGGATCTCGCGGGCGAGGGTTCGAGCGATGTGGTGCGCACAGGACCCGGCATGTGGAGCGTGGTGCGCAACGGACGCTCCTACAAGGTGCTGGTGCTGAAGGAGGATCGCGAGAACAACACGATGCGCCTGCGCATCGGTGCGCACACCTACACCGTGGCACTGGAGGACGAACAGAGCCGCCTGATGCGCACCCTCGGACTGGACAAGGCCGCCGGTGCCGCCGTGCGCGAAATGAAGGCCCCCATGCCCGGACTGGTGCTGAAGGTGCTGGTGAAGGAGGGCGATGCCGTGAAGAAGAACGACCCGGTGCTGGTGCTGGAGGCCATGAAGATGGAGAACGTGATCAAGGCCCCTGCGGACGTCACCGTAACGAGGATCCACGTGCAGGAACGCACGGCCGTGGAGAAAGGACAATTGCTGCTCAGCTTCTGAACCGAACGGACCATGAAGAACATCGCCCTGTTGATCGCCCTCGGCCTCTGCGCCGCCGCCTGCAACAATCCCACGCCCGCACCGGCACCCGTGCAACCTCCGGCCACGGACACCTTGAGCAAGGCACCGGAGACGCCCCCCGCCATCGTGGCCCCGGCCAACGCGAAGCTGCGCTTGGTGGTGGCCCCGCCCGCCGCGCCCTTTCCCGGGGCATCGCTCGTGCTGAAGTCCACCACCCCGGATGCGAAGAAGGGGGAGGTGAAGTACGAGTATACCGTGGGCGGCTATGAGCTGAAGGCCCAAACCCCCGATGCCACCACCCGCGGCTGTGCCAACAGCAAAGATGGCCAGCACATCCACTTCATCCTGAACAACAAGCCCTACCTCGCGAAATACGAGGCGGCCTTCAGCGAGAAGGTCGATGCCGGCCGCAACATCGCCCTGAGCTTCCTGAGCCGCAGCTACCACGAGAGCCTCAAGAACAACAAGGCCGTGGTGGTCACCGAGATCATGGGGCCCGGTGAAGGCGGCGTACAGGGCGGCGACCTCGCCAAGGATCCCTGGCTATTCTACAGCCGTCCCAAGGGTGATTACAAGAAGGCCGACGGCGACAAGATGCTGCTGGACTTCTACCTGCTGAACACCGACCTGAAGGACAAGGACCTGCGCGTCCGCGCCACCATCGATGGGGAGGTGTGGGTGCTTTCCCAATGGGAGGCCTACTTCATCGAAGGCCTCGAACTGGGCAAACACACCGTTCGCCTGGAACTGATCGATGCCGCCGGCAATGCGGTGCCCGGTCCGTTCAACGACAGCGGCGTGCGTGAGTTCAACTACTTGGCGAGCTGATCAGCGGAAGCCGTGCGCACCATCCTGATCGCCGGCGCCACGGGCCTCATCGGCAGCACGGCACTGCGGATGGCGTTGGACGATCCACGCTTCGACCGGGTGATCGTCGTGGCGCGCCGGAGCACCGGCGTCGTGCATGCCAAGCTGGAGGAGTGGCTCGATGATGACCTGCTACAGGCCTTGAAGGAGCGTGCGGTGGATGCCGTGCTCTGCTGCCTGGGCACCACCATCGGCAAGGAGGGTGGCGACCAGGCGCGCTTCATCCATGTGGACAAGGACCTGGTGCTCGGGCTGGGCCATTGGGCGAAGCGGCAGGGTGTTCCGGTCTTCGCGGTGGTCAGTGCGATCGGCGCCGATGCGGGATCACGGATCTTCTACAACCGCGTGAAGGGCGAGATGGAGGCGGGGTTGAAGGCCATCGGTCTTCCGGTCCTGCACATCTTCCATCCCTCGGTACTGGTGGGCCCGCGCCGGGAGTTCCGCTTGGGCGAGCGCATCGGTGCTTGGGTGATGGGGGCTCTTTCGCCGCTTCTTCCCGACCGCTTGAAGCCGATGCCCCACGACCGCTTGGCACGGGCGCTGCTGCGCGCGGTGGAGCTTCCGCAAGGCGGCACGTACGCCTATCGGAAGATCCTGGATCTCGCGGCGAACTGAGCGTTCAGGTGCGCAAGCTGGGCACCAGGAAGACCGCCATATCCATCATGGCCATTGCTTCACTTCAGCACCTTGCAACGTTCGCGCAGCCGCCCTTGTTCCAACCAACCGTTCAATTCCTTCACGGGATCGGCGAAGGATCCCCGCGTTCCACAATCGCAAAGCTCGAGCAAGGGGTCACGGTCGATCACCATCGTTTCCAGTTCGGCCAACGACGGAGCCTTCGACAAGGCCGCATACTCCGCATAGGTCAGCCGAAGGAATCCCGTGTTCGGTCCGATGCCCTTATGGTCCAACCAATGATCATCGTGCAGGCGGGTCGGTGGTGAGGCCGTGGCCATGTCCTTCGGATGCGGATACGAAACGATGTGCTGCCGATCCGCGCTCAAGCCGACCGGCACCTTGTCGTGCACATCCTGCTTGGTGCGGTACACCATGATCGGCCGTACGGCCTCGGCCGCATCCAAGGGTTGCTCCGCTGCGGGCTTCTTGGCCGAGCAGGCCATCATCAACCCCGCCAACGCCAACCGGAACGCTCTCATCGCGAGATGATCAGGCGTTCCGTCCGCACACCTTCATCGGTGCTCAACCGCAGCAGATAGGCCCCTTCGTTCAGGGTGGACACATCCAGCACCAGGCGACCATCGCGCACCGCAGGAAGGGCGGGGTTCGCCACGCACCGGCCCTCCAGGCTGAGGATCTCCAGCGCCTTCACGCTTCCTGCGATGGAAGCGAGGTCCACGTTCAATCGGTCCTGCGCCGGGTTCGGATGGATGCGCAACGCTTGCCACGCGCTGCTCTCGTCCACGCCCACGCTGGTGCCGCGCAGCAGGTCCAGTTGCAGCAGGTAGGTTCCGGTCTCGCCGGTGAAATAGGGCGCCACGTGGAAGTACACGGTGGTGCCTCCGCTCACGATGATCCCTTCCGGCATCACATCGTCATAGATCGGCGACCATGTGCTGCCGTCCGTGCTCCAGGAGAACATGCCGTCCACGGAATAGCTGTTGCCGTTGCCGCTGTTGTAGGAATCATGCAGGCGCGCCGTGATGGCGTAGTTGTAGCCCGCGGGCAGCACCACTTTGTAGAAGTCCTGGTCGGTGGCCGTGTGCAGGTTGGAGCCGGTGGTGGCCGTGCTCGCCGTGTTGCCCGAGAAGTTCGTGGGCAGCGTATGCGCCTGCGGAGCCGCATTGTTCGTTTCGTACGGATCCGGTGAAAGGCCTGCCGCCACCACGTTCACGAAGACCGGGTTGGTGAAATAGCTCGATCCGGTCAGTTGCCAGCCGCTGTTGTTCGGGTTGTGCTGGGCGGCCACCAGATAGGTGCCCGGGGGCACGGTGACGTTCGTCGGACCGAAGGTGAGGAAGGGCGAGAGGTAGGTGTAGCCGCTGGGCAGACCGCTGTTCTCGTTCACCGTACCGATGTCCTGCGCCCAGGAGCCATCAAGGTTGTACAAGGCCACCCCGTATTGGCCATAGAACGTTCCGAACCCGTCGTTCAGGATGTTGAGGTTCACCGACACCTGCCCGCCCTGCGTCAATGTGTTGCCCGGGGACACCTGCATGTCGCTGTTCAGTTCGATATCGTTCGGGTTGATCACGTTCACCTGCGGGAAGTTCGAATAACCGTTGTCCGACACCAGCACCCATTCGCCGCCCGTGGGCCGGTAGAAGATGCCGATGTAGTACGTGCCCGGCACCATGCTGAAGAGACCGGTGCTCGAGAACACGAGGTTGTTGTTGTACACGTACCCGGCCTGCAACGTGTATCCGCTGAGGGTCTGCACGAAACCATAGAAGTTGTCGTTGGCATCGAACACCGCCGCACAATAGTCGCCGCTGAAGTTGTTGCTGCCGTTGTTCACGATGTTGGTGCTCACACTGAAGGCGTTGCCGTAGTAGATGGTGCTGGCCGAAGGGTTCACCCAGGTGTAGAGGCCCATGTCGTAGGTGTCCTGCCCACCACCGCCACCGCCCGTGGTGGCCGGACGGATGCCGAATAGCGCCTGGTGACCATCGTTGTAGCTGCCGGTGCCTCCGCCGATGCCCGTCCCGTCGGGGTTCAACGCATTGATGGAGAAGAAGCCGTTGTAGGCGCCGCCCCATCCCCAGTTGAAGTGGAAGAAGTCGTTGTTGTCGTAGCCGTCCGTGACGAAGCAATGACCACCCCCCGTGCCCCAACCGGCGTAGATCACGGGACGGCTGGCATCGAGGTCGGCCTTCAGCATGTTGATCCACTGCGTCTGCGAGTAGTTCTCCCGCTTCAGTCCTTGCATCTGGTCGCTGTAGCCGAAGTAGGTCTTCAGCGCGTACTCGGTGTTGTGGTCCGTGGTGGGGCTGTTCGCTTGGATGACCCAGGCTCCGCTGACCTGCGGGCTGTACTGCATGTCCACGCTGACCCCGGCATGGTACATCAACGTGGCCACGGCGCTGTTCGCGCTGTTCACCGTGTTGGGCATGGCGCTCCAGTTGTAGGTGGTGGCGCCGAAGTTGGCCGAGAGCGTGCCGTAGTTCGGCGCGTTGTAGGAGTGGAAGCCGGCGCCTTGCGCGGGGTGGTTGTGGTACTTCATCACCATGGCCATGGCCGTGGCCACGCAGCCGGTCACCGAGCCACCGGGGCATTGTGCGTTCACATAGGGACTCTGGTTCCAGTTGGTCTGCATCAGCGGGGCCACATCGCGGTCGCCGGCGGGTGCAGGTGTGCGTCCTTCGAGCAGATCGTTCCACACGCGGGAGACCTCGTCGTCGGCCACGGCCTCGGCCAGCACCGCATCGCGGATCTGCACCTTGTAGCCTTCGAACCATTTGGCCACGTTGATCGGCAGTTCGCCCGGCGTGAACCGTTGATCGAGCGAATACGCCAGGATCGGTTGCACGGCATCATCGCCGCTGACCACCACGAAGCCCGTGCCTTCCAAGCTGAACACCCGGTAGTACACGGTGGCGGCCCGCTCACCGAAAGCCGGATCGCCCACCGCGGCCGAGAGCTGCAGCTGCGCCGGATCCAGGTCGGCGTAGGTCGTACTCGTGGAGGTCAGGAAACGCTGCGCCACCAGGCGGGCAGTGGCCTCGTCCACCTGCACCGCCCAACCCAGCGAGGGCCAGAGCAGCAGCGCGACGATCAGGATGCGAAGGGTACGGAAAGCAGAGCGAAGGGTAACGATCGATACCATGGGGCAGCGGTTGGCTTCGGCCCGGCATGGGCCGCCACAAGGCTAGACCGCTGGTAAAGGACCCGCAACCCCGAAAAAGGGGGATGGGACAAGCCTACTCCTCCACCAACTCGATATCGAAGTCCACCAGCTCCACGAACTGGTGGATGCGGCGATCGATGTCCTCGCGGGTGATCTCCACCAACCGCTCGATACCGAACTTCTCGCAGGTGAAACTGGCCAAGGCGCTGCCCACGATGATGGCGCGTTTCAGGTTGTCGAAGCTGTGGTCCTGGGTATGCGCCAGATAGCCGATGAAGCCACCGGCGAAGGTGTCGCCTGCGCCCGTGGGGTCGATCACATCCTCCAAGGGCAGGGCCGGAGCGAAGAACACACGGCCATCGCCGAAGAGCAAGGCACCGTGCTCACCCTTCTTCACCACCAGGTACTGCGGGCCCATGGCCATGATCTTGGCGGCAGCCTTCACCAGGCTGTGCTCCCCGCTGAGCTGGCGCGCCTCGGCGTCGTTGATCGTCAGGATGTCCACCCGGGCGATCACCTTCAACAGGTCATCCATGGCGCTGTCCATCCAGAAGTTCATGGTGTCCATCGCCACCAGGGCGGGGTTCTTCACCTGGTCCAGCACCTTCGCCTGCACCTTGGGGTCCAGGTTGCCGAGCATCACGTAGGGCGCTCGGGTGTAGGCCTCGGGCAGCTTGGGGTCCAGCTCCAACAGCACGTTCAGGCGCGTCTCCAAGGTGTCACGCGTGTTCATGTCGTAGTGGTAGCGGCCGGCCCAGAAGAAGCTCTCCTTGCCTTTCAGGATCTCGAGCCCACCGAGGTCCACCCCGCGCTGGCGCAGTTGGCCCATCACGCTCTCGGGGAAGTCGTCGCCCACCACGCTCACCAGGCCCTGCTTCTCCAGGAAGATGGAGGCGGCCAAGGTGATGTAGGTGGCGGCACCGCCCACGGTCTTCTCGGCCACGCCGAAAGGGGTTTCGATGCGGTCGAAGGCTACGGTACCGACGGTGATGAGCTGCATGGGGAGGGAGGATTTACCGCTGAGGCGCAAAGATGAAGGGCCGTTCCTTCCGGGACATTCGTCCCCGGATGCCCTGAAAGGAAAAAAGCCGCACCAGCGGCTTCTTTCGTTGCTCCCCGGGCTGGACTTGAACCAGCGACCCCATGATTAACAGTCATGTGCTCTAACCAGCTGAGCTACCAGGGAAGGTCCCCTCGAAAGGGACGGCAAAAGTAGAAGGATCCCCGGCATTGGCAACGGTCGGGGGCCAAAAGATGCCCGAGCGCAGTTCCGCCCTTGTTGGAAGGCATCCCCGTGGGCCCGGCATGCGTCATACTTCCCCCAGCCCTTCACCATGCGTTCACCCCTTCTCCTCTCCGGCCTGCTGTTCGCAGCGTTGTGTTCCGCCCAGCCTTTCGACCCCTGCGATAGCCTGTATGCGGACTTCTCCTTCACGCATTCGCCCAACGGCACCCAGTTCCATGCGATCACCTCCGGCGAAGGGTCGCCCACCACATGGTACTGGGTCTTCGGCGATAACACCGTGAGCCACCAGGAACAGCCCTTCCACACTTTCCCGGGACCGGGCACCTACGAGGTCTGCTTCAAGGCCATGACCGTTCACCAGATCGAGGGCGTGCCGGTGGAATGCGAGTTCAATGTCTGCCATGTGGTCGTGATCACCGCACCCGATCCCTGCGAGGGACTTGAGGCCTGCTTCGAGGTCCAGGAGCTCGACAACAACGCCTACTTCTTCAGCAACTGCTCCTCCACGGGCGGGCTCAACACACAGTACTTCTGGTCCTTCGGCGACGGCGCCTCCAGCACCTCCAACCACGCCGACCACCTCTACCAGGCTCCGGGCACCTATACCGTCTGCTTGATCGCCATGGCGGGCAACTGTGTGGACAGCACCTGCACCTCCGTGGTGGTGACGGAGGGCGGCGGCGAACCCTGTGAGGGCTTTGAGGCCTGCTTCGAGGTCCAGGAACTCGACAACAACGCCTACTTCTTCAGCAACTGCTCCTCCACGGGCGGACTCAACACCCAGTACTTCTGGTCCTTCGGCGATGGCACCTCCAGCACCTCCAACCAGGCCGACCACCTCTACCAAGCCCCGGGCACCTATACCGTCTGCTTGATCGCCTTGGCGGGCAACTGTGTGGACAGCACCTGCACCTCCGTGGTGGTGACGGAGGGCGGCGGCGAACCCTGCGAGGGCTTCGAGGCCTGCTTCGTCAGCAACGATCTCGGTAACGGCAACTTCTTCTTCGACAACTGCTCGTCCACCTTGGGGAATGAAGCCTCTTTCCTCTGGTTGTTCGGCGATGGCACCACGGGCACGACCACCAACGCGGAGCATCACTTTCCGGCACCCGGCACCTATAACGTGTGCCTCATCGCCATGGCCGGTGATTGTGTGGATAGCACGTGCACTTCGGTGACGATCACCGGTGAAGGCGGCGGGTGTGAGGGATTCAGCAATGATTTCGAGGTGGTCTTCGGCGATGTCGTAGTGGTCTTCACCGCCTTCTCGACACCCGAGGCCGTAGGCCATCTCTGGAACTTCGGGGACGGCAGCGAAGGCTCCGGTGAAGTGGTGGAGCACTACTTCCCCCAGGCCGGACCCTACGAGGTTTGCCTGCACAGCTGGTACTGGAACGAAGAGGAGATGGACAGCTGCTGGGCCACGACCTGCCGGATGGTAGACCTCTTCAGTACCGGGGTGGCTGATGCCTCCGGAGCTTCCGGCTTCCAGTTGTACCCGCAACCTGCGGAGGACCACGTGACCATCAGCGGACCCGCATCCTTGGGCACGGCCACCGTGCGCCTCTTCGGAATGGACGGCCGTTTGGAGCGGCAGGAACGCGTGTCCTCCTGGCCCCATGTGCTGGACCTTTCCGGACTCGGCGCGGCGGTGCATCTCCTGCGCATCGATGGGGAAGGGACCTCCTTCCAACGGCGCGTGATCGTGCAGTAGCTGCTGATCGATCCCGGCTGCCGATCTTGGCGGTATGAGGATCAGGCGGATGATGGTGGCCTTGGCCGCCGCAATGGTGGTGGCTGCCCCTGCGGAAGGCAAGGAATACGTGGTGCCTGCGGGACAGGATGTGGGACAGTTCTTCGCGGCCTTGCCCGAGGATGCCACGTGCGTGGTGTTCTCGGCAGCAGCTGAATACCGGAGCAACGGCGATATCCTGCTACCCGACCGGCAGATGCTGATCATCGACGGCCGCGGATGCAAGCTGTTGCTCGGCACTGCTTCCAACGGCTTCACGCGCGCAGTGATCGATCAGAAGGATGCCGACCGGCGCATCGCCAACCGCTACGTGTTCCGCGACCTCGGCTCGGTGGAGGGGGGAAGAAAGGGCATCGACCTCAAGGCCACCTTGGGCAGCAGCATCACGGATTGCCGTTTCAAGGGGCAGACGGAGGCCGCCATCGATCTGCGCTTCTGCCTGATGGCCCGGTTGCAGAACGTGCTCGTGACCGCCCCCGGCGCGCTCGGCATCGTGGTGCGCCAAGGCGATTGGCCCGGGGCCTCCGCCGTGAACAGCCAGAGCAACAGCACGGTGCTGGAGCAATGCCGCGTGTTCTGTTCGAAGACCACCACCAACGCCTTCACCGTGTTGAACAGCGGTGGCGTGCGCATGAGCGACTGCATCGCCGAAGGAGCCACCGCGCAGTGCGACCTCTTCCTCAGCGCCACCATGGACGGCGATGAGTCACGCATGGCCAGGAATCCCGTGGTGAAATCGTTCACCTTGGAGAACTTCCATGTGGAGCACCGCACCGAGCGGCAGAGCATCTACGTGAACATGCCCCCCAAGGCCACCGTGGTGCTGCGCAACGTGTACTGGAACATTCCACTGACCAACCCGGCCGTCCGATACACGATGGGCCAACTGAACATCTCCGACATCGGATGGTGGAACCCGGACTTCCGCATCGCCACCCGCGTGAGCGCACCGCGCATCAACGTCACGCGCAGCCACAACGCATTGAACACCGGTGAGAAGTCCGGGCACACCCCGCAACGCGCCGGATCGTTCGTGCTGGAGGAGGCCTTGCCCGACAACGACCGGCTTTCGTTGAGCTATATCCGGATCACGGAAGTGTCGATGTGATCCCACACGGAGGAAGCACCCCGTCATCCTGAGCGCGTCGATGCACCCTGTCATCCTGAGCCTGCCGAAGGATAGCAATGCGCGCTTCGAGCGCCTGCGTCAAAGCGCTACGGCGTCGGCGCGCAGGCTCAGCGTGACAGCATGGGTAGCCCATGCACCTTGTCATCCTGAGCCTGCCGAAGGATCAGCGCTTCCAGTCCTCGCCGGTCAGGTCGTAGATCTCCTGGATGCCCTTGAGGATCTTGGGGAAATCGATCCGGAGGTCCTTCAGCAACCCGGTGCGCAGATCGAACACCCAGCCGTGCACGATGGGGAAGCCCTCCTTCGCGTAACGCTGCTGCACGATCGCGTACTTGATGATGTTGACGCACTGCTCCTGCACGTTCAGTTCCACGAGGCGGTCGTAGCGCAGGGCTTCATCGGTGATGGCGTCGAGCTCCGCACGGTGCAACCGGTACACATCCCGGATGCTGCGCAGCCAAGGATTCAGCACGCCCATGTCCTTGGGCTGCATCGCCGCCTTCACCCCACCGCAGTTGTAGTGGCCGCAGACCACGATGCGGTTCACCCGCAGGTGGCGCACGGCATAGTCGATCACCGACAGCACGTTCATGTC
>DASWWQ010000140.1:0-3068 GCA_036405935.1 Flavobacteriales bacterium | reverse complement strand
ATAGGCGCCCAGCAACACATCGCTGTAGCCATCGCCGTTCACATCACCGGCACTGGACAAGGAATAACCCAACCGATCCTCCGGGTCCTGTCCCGTGAAGACCCAGGCCGGTGCACCCGAAAGGCCGGAGGCGGAACCCAGATACAGGTAGGCCCGCCCACGCCAAGTGTAGTTCGGATAGGCCGGCGCGCCCACCAATACATCCCCGTAGCCATCGCCGTTCACATCCCCTGCGGAGGACACCGCGAAACCGTAGAGGTCCTGCGCATTCTGCCCGACCCCGGTCCACGATGCCGAAACGGAAGTGCCGGTCGCCGAACCCAGGAAGAGCTGCGCACGTCCCGTTCCTCCCCAACCGGATGCACCTACGATGACATCACTGTAGCCATCGCCGTTCACATCACCGGCGGAGGAGACCGATCGGCCCAGGTCGGCGGAAGCCTGTCCGCCCACGGAGGACCATTGCGGGGTGGTGACCAGACCATCCGCTGCACCCGGGAAGACCGTGACCAGGCCGGCACCCGCGTGGTCCGGTGCCCCCAAGAGCACATCGCTGATGCCATCCCCGTTCACATCACCGGCGGCATGCACGGACGTTCCGGTCCTGGACGAAGCCGCACCCGTTCGGGACCAATACAGATGTGTGGCATCCAAGGCCACGGTGGACGATCCACGGTAGGCACGCACCCGGCCCGCCCCCGAACTGAAGCCCGGTCCTCCCACCGCCACATCGGCCAGACCGTCACCATTCACATCACCCAGCAAAGCCACGCACTGCCCTGCCCTTTCGGCGGTGCTGCCCGCCAGGATGCTCGTTGCGTTGGTCCCCACCATGTCCGTACCCGTGCTCGTTCCGAGGAACAGATGCGCTGCACCTGCACCGGAACCGGTGCCCGGCGCACCCACCAGCAGATCGGCACGGCCATCACCGTTCATGTCGCCGGCGGAACTGACGCTGGAACCGAAATTGGACGAGGCCGGACCCGAGCGGCTGGAGGTGGCCGCCAAGGACAGACCGGAACCGGCGTTGCCCCGGTGGATGTGCACCCATCCGTTGTTCGTGGTCGGTGTCCGCGGCTGGAAGGGTGCACCGATGGCCACATCGCTCACACCATCCCCGTTGAGGTCGCCCGCGCCCGCCACGGAATGACCGAACTGCGCGTTGTTCACCGTGCCGTTCGCCGTCCACGACAACGCCATCGTACTTCCGTGGTAGCAATAGGCCCTTCCCCGATCCGTGGACCCCACGGCCACATCGAACAAAGGAGCTCCGACCAGTACATCACTGCGGCCGTCGTCGTCCACATCGCCGGCCAAGGCCACGCTGTGACCGAATGCCGATGCGGCCTGACCATCGCCCGTCCAGATCGCCGTAGGTGAAGCACCCGGTCCGGTGGACAGGGCCCCGAGAAAGACCAGGGCCGCACCATGCCCACCATATCCCGGAGCACCGATCACCAAATCACTGACCCCATCACCATCGAGATCACCGGCGGACGATACGCTGAAGCCCAGACGTTCATCGGCAGAGCTTCCCTGGAACGTCCATGCAGGCGTGGCCGAGATGCCCGTTGGTGAACCCCAGTGGATCATCGCCATCCCCGCATCCGTTGCCGCTCCGTCGAAATAGGGCACGCCGATGAGGATGTCGCTGTAACCATCGCCGTTCACATCACCGGCCGTGGCCACGCTGTAACCGAAGGAGGAGGATGCCTGCGCACCGGCCAACTGCACTTGGGGCGACGTGGCAATGGGATCGATGGTGACCGGATAAGTGGCCCCTTCATCGGCCACGGAAAGCACCACCAGATCGCCGTGCAGTTCCATGCGTGCCGGCAGCGTATCGCCCTCAGCGTCCCAAGCCACCAGCCCACTGTACCGAACGCGGGCTTCGAGGTTCGCCGCGTCCGGACCAAGCGCAAGGAATACGATGGCATCCTCGCTCTCCTGCACGGGCACCAGGTCACCGGAGATCCTCCATCGCGCCTCCAGACGGCCTGCACCGGCCGGAGCTTCGTTCACGATGAGGTCATGCCGCATGCCCCGCTCATCGTTGCGATAGTGCATCCGGAAAGCACCATGATCCACCTCCAAACGATCACCGAGCGCTATCTCCGAAACGGGTTCGCCTGCCTGCAGCCAGTATCCTGAGCGGCCCACCTCGGCCAAGGTGAAGGCCAACCGACCACCGCTTTCCGCGGAAAGCGCGAACCCACGGGGATCGAACTCCACATCCAATCCATGCGCGGCATTGCTGCCGTGGAACGCACCATGAGCGCCGGTGATCGCATGAACACCGGCGCCATGGTCCTTCCCTCTCAACCCGTTCTTCCCTTGCAAGGCCATCCCGATCGTATGCGCACTCCGCACCGGGTGCACACTCCCTGCTCCATCCTGCCCGCACCTGTCCGTACGGACCATCAGCGCCAAGCACAGGGTGCCGAGCGCCAGATGTCGTCGCCACACAACCAGGGGCCTCTTCCAGGTGAACATGTCTCGAAACCAAGGTATCGGGAAGGCCTTCAGCGGACCGGAACGGACGGGGCGGAACGTTGAGGGTGGTGCGAGGCTTGCGCGACCTATCGACCCGGACATGGTTCCGGTGCAGTACGTGTTCAAACCGAGAACACGGACCATCCACCAGTCCCGGATCTTGAACACAGGCACGGGCGACCAGCACTCGACCCTAGGTGCTCCCGTGTAGAACGGCCCTCGGATCCGTATCCGAGGGCCGTTCGCTTTGGGACGGGTTCGAGGACGAGTTGTGACGACTTAGGATGTGTTGGCGTTCGTTAACAAACCTGTGCCCCAGCTTCGCGCCACCTCAAAACAACCCACCATGTTCCAACGCACGTACCTGCTCGCTCTTTCCTTGGTGGCCGCCCAGGCGGTCTCCGCGCAACAGCAGCCCACGCTCTCCTTGGGGTTCAATACCGACTACCAAACGCCCCGCGGGGTCGGCCTGGGTGCGTCCTTGCTCTACCGGAAACCGCTGGGCAAGCATCTCGAATGGAGCGGTCAACTGGGTGGCCTGCTGTACCCCGGCATCAGCCGCGAGGAACGCTATC
>DASWWQ010000139.1:0-4944 GCA_036405935.1 Flavobacteriales bacterium | reverse complement strand
CGGATGTTGGTGAACACGCCGCAGGAGGTGTTGTCGATGCTGGCTCCCCCCAAGGGCAGGCAGAAGGTATGGCCTTGGCCGTAGGCCGGGTTCTGCGTGGAAACAGGGGGCGAGTACACCCCGCTGGTGAAGGCGTCTCCGATCACCAGGTCTCCGTTCGTATCGCGCACCTCCCAGGATCCACCGCTGATGCCGTCGCCGAAGCTGTCGGTGAGGCGCAGGCGGTAGCAATCGCTGAAGTTGGTGGGCAGGCACACGGTGGTGTTCACCGTGGTGTTGTTCTGCCCGGTGAACGGACCGGCGGTGGCCACGGGCACGCCCATTCCGTCCACGATGGTCCAGGAAAGCTGCGCGCCATTCGCGTCGGTGGTGACGCTCACGGTCACCTCATGTCCATCGCAACCGGCCACTGGAGGCAGGATGTCGTCCTCGCGGTCGTGGATCTCCTCGATGCGGCGATCGAGCGATGCGGGCGTTTCGGCGATGCCATAGGCTTCCGTGGCGTGGAAGGCCAGCATGTATTCGGCGAAGGCGTCCTGCTCGCTGCCGGCATTGGTGAAGGCGGCCTGCCCGGGTCCGGCGGCAGGCAGGGTGTTCAGATCCACCAGGCCGCTGGCCCAAGTGGGGAAGGGATAACCATCGCCACCGGTGCTCAGGAAGTTCAACGTCACCACGCGGAAGGTGCGTTGGGGATCGCCGTGCAACTGTCCGGCCACCACCAAGGTGTCCACCGTGGTGCCCAGACTGTCGGTGATCACGGCGTTCAGCAGGCGCGCGCCGGCCGACAACGTTTCATCGTAGCTGAAGCGCACACCGCTCACCTGAGGGAAGCGGCCTTGCGTCTGACCGGGACCGCTGGCGGCCACACCGTGTTCCAGGATGGCCCGCAGACCTTGGGCGGTCAGCGTGAGGTTCGTCAGCTGGTTGTTGAACCGCAACGAGTTCTCGATGTCCAGTCGGCTGATGTCGCCGAGCTCTTTTCCGGCGGCCGGGTTGGCTGCGGGCGGATCGAGCGTGACCACATCGCCGACGGCGTTCACCTGGCCGATCGCGCTGCGGATACCACCACCGTTCTTGATGGACACGGTCACCGTGGGGTCGTAGCGGCGGGCCATCCAGCGGTTCGCATCGGCGCTGAGGTTGCCCAGGTTCGTCTCCTCGGTGCGCACCGCATTGCGACGGCCCTCCAGGAAAACGCTGGTCCTGCCGTAGAGGTCACCGTCCTTGGCGATGATCACGGCTTCCACCGCGTCGCACAGGTTCTTCACTTCCTGGCCCATGGAGCCGGGGGTGAAGGCGCTGGCGTATTCGCCCCATACCTCCACCACGCCCAGGCTGTCGGCGGGGTAGGCACCCGAGATCGCGGGGTCGATGCTCGCGGGAACGATCTTCCCATCGGCGTCGAAATCCACCACCAAGCGGCCCACGTACTTGTATTCGCTCGTGGTGTTCACGATGGCCACAGGGGCGCCGTCCTGGCCGGTGGTGAGGAAGGGATAGCTCTCGGCAGCGGCATCACCGGCGCGCAGGCGATCGGTGGCATCGGCCATCAGCGTATGCGATCCGCCGGCCACGATGATGTCCACGCCGTTGAGCAGCGGCGCCAGTTGTTTCTCGAGCGTCAGTTGTTGCAGGTGGCTCAGTACGATGATCTTATCGATGCCATCGTTGCGGAGCGCATCGATCACCGGTTGGATGATGGCGGCGAGTGCGGGCATGTCGTCCGCGTCCGGACCCGTTACCGTGGTGGCACCGGGGCTTGAGATGCTGGCGAGGATCTGCGTGGTGGCACCGACGATGCCGATCCGTTCACCGTTCACCTCGATCACCGTGCTCGGGGCGAGCTTCTTCGTGGCGGCGATGGCGGCAGCGGTCTGCGAAGGATTGCTGCGGAAGAACGTTGGTTCCTCGATCGTGTTCGTGTAGAGGCTGCTCAGGTTGGGGTCCGCGCTGAAGTCCAGGTTGCTGCTGAGGTAGGGGAACTGGGCGCCGAACCAGCGGATCGCCGAGCCGCTGTTCACGCCGCCGATGATGTTGCGCAGCTCGCTCGTGCCCAGGTCGAACTCGTGGTTGCCCAAGGCCGACGCCTGGATCCCCATGAGGTTCATGATGGTGATGTCCACCCGGCCGATGCCGGCGCGCAGGTCGTTGTTGGCGAAAGGACCGCCGTAGAGGTGCTCGTAGGCGGCCTTCAAGGGAGCGACCAAGGAGGGGTCCTCACCGCTCGAGAGGAAGGGTGAAGGAAGGATGTTGTCGCCGCTGCTCAACTTGAGCGTGTTGGCATATTCCTCTTCGAGCTGGTCCACGATGGCAGCGAAACGCGGTGCATCGTCCACGGCGGGCACCCCGGCTTCGAAGTCCGAAGCGTGCAGCAGCTGCAGTTGGAACGGCGGGGGGGCGATCCGGAAGAGGCTCACCGTACCGCTGATCTCGTTGCCGGTGATCAGGAAGGGTTTGCCGTCCGGGCTGTCCGCGGCACTGACGAAGGTGATGCACTCGATACCGAGGTCCAGGGCCGTGCCGTTGTTGGCGTTGCCCGTGAAGTCGCGGTGGTTGAGGTACTGGATGAACTCCGGTGCGGTGGGCACGGTGACGTCGTACACCATGATGCCACCGATGCGCTCCAGTCCGATGAAGGCATAGGTGCGGCCGTACACTTCGGCCACCACCACGGCCTCGGGCTCAGGACCCTTGTCGTCGCTGCGGTTGTCGAAGGTGCCGTTGCCGCTGTTGTTGCTGTTGAAGTTGGTGGGATACTGCGCGGCCGTGATCTGCTCGAACCGGTCGCCGCTGTCCCACACCACGGCGCCATTGGCATCGCGGATGGTGAAGGAGCGCGAACCGAACACATGGATCTCGTCGAAGTCCCCGTCGTTGTCGGTATCGCCCGAGAAGATGGTGGCGTTCAAGCGGCCGAGGTTGGCGTTCTGCTTCAACGTGGCGGCATTGGGGAATGCCGTGGGATCCAGCACGTATGCGGCGTTGCCGATGCGGCGGGGCTCCACGAAGGTGCCCCATTCGCGGGCATCCCCTTCGTTGGCGTATACGACGTAGGTCTGTCCACCCACGGTGTACGAGTCGATGGCATCGGGCATGTACAGGCCCTTCACCGGCCACGTGGCGATGTTGATGTTGGCCGGATTGTCGCTGGCATCGAGGCCGTTCCCGGGCAGGCTGTGGTCCTTCGTGCCCAAGGACACCACTTGTTCGATGGTGTTGGTGATCAGATCGATACGCGCCACCGCGTTGTTCTCCTGGAACACCACGAAGGCCTTCTGCGAGTCGTCGCTCACGGTGATGTACTCGGGTTCCATGTCCTGGGCCACCGAGGCGCCTTGACCGAAGATGCGCACACCGGGCAGCATCGCGGGTGTGTAGGCACTGAAGTCCAAGGTGGTCACGTTGGCCCCCGTCACTCCGGCGAGCCCTCCGCTGATGTCGATGATGCTGATGCTACCCACCGGGTCGATGGTGTAGCTGTCATTGGGCTCGCCTTCGTTCGCTACGAGCACCTTGGTGCCGTCCGGGGTCACCGTCACCATATCGGGAAGGGCACCCACCGTTACCTGGCTGATGAACGTACCATCCGACGTGAAGAAGACCACCTTGCCGGGACTGGTCTTCGGACTGGCCTCCGCGGCCACGGCGATGCCATTGGGCAGCACGGTGACACTGTTCGCCAAGGCACCATAGGCGGCCATGTCGATGGTGTAGTCGAGCACCGGTGCAGCGGGGTCGCTGGCGTCGAGCGCTACCACTTGGTTCAATTGGGCGTTCACGAAGAAGATGCGGTCGCTCGACGGGTCGAACGAGACGATCTCCGCAGCCGACGTGTTGTAGCTGCCGGTGGCATAGGTGCTCAGGTGCTGGATGCTGATCTGCGCCGATAGCATCGGTGCCAGCGCCAACGCGCCGATCGCAAGCCGCGTCCGGAGGCCGGGCGAGCCTTTGCGCAAGGGTAGTGCGGTTGTCATGGAAGGGGATTTGGGTGTGGCAAAGCACTCCGGCGCATGTAAGGCCGATGTGCCGCTGAAGCGATCATGGCGTGAAGGGATCATGGTCTTTGCCTTCCACTGGACGATATTGACTTCACCTTCCCATAGCACAATGCTCATCAGCGGATGAACTTGCCCGAACGCAACAAGGCCACCCGAGGGTGGCCTTGTTGCTCGGAAGAGGCTTCGGTCAGCGCTGGATCACCAGGCGCTGGAGATGGTCTTCAACACCATCCGATAGGCGCAAGAGATACACGCCACCGGTCAGGCCTTGGAGGTCGATCACGGTGTTGATCGAGCCATCGCCCAAGGGTACCGTGGTGTTGCTGATCACGGCACCCCGCAGGTCCAGGATGGTCACGGTTGCCGTGGTGGCTTCCGCATCCAGTCCATTGGCCACCAGCGTCACGCGCTCGCCTTGGTTCGGGTTGGGGAAGAGCTGCAATTCCGCAGCCGTTGCTTGCTCCGCGATGCGTTGTTGCGCCAGTGCAGGAGTGTTACCGATGGTGAGTTCGCATACCGGTCCGCAGTAGGCGCCCCAGGCTCCGTCGACGTAGGCGGCCACCTGTACTTGGTAGGTGTTGCCGTCGATCAGGGGCAGGGTCACCCAGTTGAGGGCGCACAGATAGTTGGTGCGGTCGATGGTGCGCACATAACCGCTGGCCGCATGGCTGAAGCGGAAACGATAGGCTGTGGCGCCGCTCACGGGCTGCGCCCAGATCCTGCTGCTTCCACCGAAGGTGCGGGTGACGCCGCAGGAGTGGGTGTTGCTGCCGGGGTTGTCGATCAGGGCTGTGCAGTTGGTCTGGGCGGTCATGCCCAGTTCGCAGCCGGGACCGTAGTGGTCATCGGCGAATCCGGGGAGACCTTGATCCACGCGGGCGCGGACGAAGTAGACCACACCGGGCTGGAGGGGATTGGTGTACATCTCCGAGAAGCGGACCCAGTT
>DASWWQ010000138.1:0-5243 GCA_036405935.1 Flavobacteriales bacterium | reverse complement strand
GTCGCGATCCACACGTTTGGTGGTGGCCTCCTCGGCGATGGCCTTCACGCCGTTCTCGCAATATTCACCCAGCCCGCTGCGGTGTTGGGGATCGGGCCAAGCGCAACCGGGACAATCGAAGCCCTCCTTCTGGTTGAGCTTGTTGAGGATCCGGATGCCGTCGAGTACGCCCGTCTCCTCGTGGATATGCGCCAAGGAGGAGGTCAGTGCCGGCAGGCCGGCTGCCCAGGTCTTGCGTTCGGTAACGGTGAGGCCGGTGTGGCGGTCCGGCGGTAGCAGGGCGATCTTCCGTGTATTCATCCCTAGGGCAGCGACCGCAAGGTAAGGACGCCCGAAGGCCCGCTGGAACGGGGCCCATCCACCGTTCCCTTTGGTCGGCGGACCGTTACCCGTTCATCACGGAAGATCCGGCATCGCCGGTGCTAGCTTGGTACAAGGCAAGCGGACCGCACTTGGCGACGCTGCCGACAAGTTCAGGTTTTGGTTTGGCGGAATGTTCGAGGCCCCGGGATCCCCGGGGCCTCGGCATGTTCACCCGGTACCCCGTGTTCAGCTTTCACGCTGGGCGAGCCGCTTCGGCAACAAGGTCCATACTACACCGCACAGCAACCCCAGGCTGAGCTGGATACCCGCCGTGGGCCAATGCATGAGATGGAAGATGAAACCCGTGCAGACCAGCACCAGACCAACGGCCAGCAGGCCCGGTGCATGGAGATCGGTCAACCGCGGCAGATCGACGCGTGTGCGGTCCGAGAGCAGGGTGACCGCCACCAACACCACCATACTGTAGAGGGCCAACGTGCCGCCGGGCCACTGCAGCGCGTGCATCAGCGCCGTGATCAGCAACAATACACCCGCGATGGGACGGATCATCTCCCCGGCCGACAGCAGCCGCCCTTTGGAGAGAACGACCGCTACCCGAACGGCCAGGACCGCACAGCCGAGCACCAAGGCGAGGCTGGCCCCCGGCCAGTGCATCACCTTGAACAGGAAACCGACCAGGAGCAACGCGATACCGATGGAACGAAGCATACGCATGGTGTTGGGGTTTTGTCCATGAATGCACGGACGGCTTCCGCCGTAACGGTGCTGTCGGCACCGAGCCGCAAATCCTGTCGGTCGGAACAGCGTCAAGCGTCCTTTCGCTCCCCCCAGGATGTGAAGAACCAAAGCCCTGCCAAGGCCAAGCCCAACAACAACATCGGGGTGGAATAGGGCCAGTGCAGGATCCGAAAGAGACCTCCTAGCGCGATGGAGGCTAAAGCGGAATAGAAGAGCAATGGCTTTTCCCCATGGCGAGGCAACAGTCGCCTGCGATCGATCCAGAGAAGACCGGCTCCATAAGCGAGAAGCACGTACACCATCAACTCCTGCCCAGGCAGATGGAGAAAGTGCAGGAGCACCAATGAAATCAAAGAGAGTCGGAAAAGGTCCCGCAGGAAGATCGTACTAGTGATCGGCCGTTCGACGATCGATCGCCAGACCATTGCACCCAGCGCAAGGAGCCAAGCGGTGACGATCAACAGGTCCGCACCGGGCCAGTGCTGGATCCTGAACAAGACGGCCGCGATGAGCAACACAAAGCCGACCATACGCACCGCCTCAAGCCTTTTCGATGAATAGGAGCCTCCCCTAGTGATGAGATCTTTCATGTGCAGTGCTCCATAAGTCGGCCGAGCTTTCCTACTCGAAGGCCGAAGCCTCAGGCGAAGGCCTTCTTGCGGCTCATCAGTTCCTCCACCGCATCCACCTCGATGGGGATGTTGGTGAAGAGGTCGATCGGATTATCGCGGGTCACCAGGATGTTGTTCTCCAGACGGATGCCCAGTTTCTCCTCGCGGATGTAGATGCCCGGCTCCACGGTGAAGACCATGTCCGGCTGGATCATCTCGTTCCACAACCCCACGTCGTGCACATCCAGTCCGAGGAAGTGGCTGTTGCCGTGCATGAAGTACTTCTTGTACAACGGGCGGTCGGGGTTCTGCTTGGCCACCTCGGCCTTGTCCAACAACCCGAGGCCGATCAGCTCGCTCTCCATCACCTTGCCCACTTCCTTGTGGTAATCGGCCAGCAACGTGCCGGGGCGCAGCATGGCGATCGAGGCCCGCTGCACACGCAGCACGGCGTTGTACACGTCCTTCTGGCGCTGCGTGAACCGTCCGTTCACCGGGATGCAACGCGTCAGGTCGCTCGCATAGCCGCCGTACTCGCAGCCGAAGTCCATCAGGATCACATCGCCGTCGTTGCACACCTGGTCGTTGGTGATGTAGTGCAGCACACACGCGTTGTATCCGCTGGCGATGATGGGCGTGTAGGCATGCCCGCGCGAACCGTTGCGCAGGAACTCGTGGGTGATCTCCGCTTCGATCCCGTACTCCATCACTCCGGGCTTCACAAAACCGCACACGCGCTCGAAGGCCTTGCCGGTGATGTCGATGGCGCGTTGCATCTGCGCCACTTCCTCCGCCGTCTTGCGGCTGCGGATGCGGTGCATGATCGGTGCGCTGCGCTTCAGGCTGTGCAACGGGTAGTGCGCACGCAGCTCCTTGTTCTTGCGCTCCTCACGGGTCTCCACCTCATTGCCTTGGCGCAGGTGCTCGTTGCTGTTGAGGTACAGATGCTCGGCTTGGGGCACCAGACGCTTGATCGTGGCCTCGTAGCTCGTGGTCCACAGCACGGTGGGGATGCCGCTCAGCTCGCTGGCCTCCTGCTGCGTGAACTTGGCACCTTCCCAGATGGCGATCAGATCGCTGGTCTCCCGCACGAAGAGGATCTCGCGGTCGCGCGGGTCCACCGCATCGGGGAAGAGCAGCAGGATGGTCTCCTCCTGATCGATGCCCGTGAGGTACAGGATGTCCGTGGCCTGCTTGAACGGCATCGAACCATCGGCGCTCGTGGGCATGATGTCGTTGCTGTGGAACACCGCCAGACCGCCCTTCTCCAAGTGCTGGCGGAAACGGCTGCGGTGCTCGCGGTAGGTGGCGGCGGAAAGCGGAGTGTAGCGCATGGTATTCGCCGAAGCTTCGGCGCAGGTGTAATGCTGCTAAAGTAGAGAAGTGTGAAGGTTGAAGCACGAAGTGTGAGGGTTGAAGTAGGGCCACTTCACACCTCAACGTTCAGCCTTCGCCTTCACCCTTCCAAGGGCGCGTCCTCCGATCCCGCCCCGCGAGCCGCCGGATCCGGCAAGAGATCGATGGTCACAGCAGCTGCGTTTCCCTCGCTCATTGACCGTCATTCCGCTCAACCACGACATTGGCCTGGTGAATATGCCTCACCACCTTTTCGTGACGTACCCCCGCCTTCAGCGTCGGAACCGACCGGAAACGCACGTACCGGCCTTCACTAACCTTGTCGTTCAAAACCCACCCCATGGAACGTACCCTTGTGTCGATCTCGCTCTCTCCCGAAGGCCTGGCCACGATCAAGGCCGCACCCGAACTCCGACAGGCGGAGATGCGGTTCATCCACGACTGGAAGGAGCAAGGACTCCTGGAGCACTTCTTCATCACCACCGACCGCACCGGCGCTTTTCTCCTCTTCCAAGGCGTGGATGGTGACCGGCTGCGCGGGATGATCGAAGGCCTGCCCTATTTCCCTTACATGGCGAAAGTGGAGTATGTGGGTCTGGACAAGCAGTTCTGATCGGGCCACCTTGCACCGCCCCCCAAGACATGGCCTCCAAACCCAACAAGACCCAAGCCACCACCGCCAGTGTGGACGCCTTCATCGACAAGCAGCCGAAGGAGGAGGTGCGCGACGACTGCCGCACGCTGATGCAGCTGATGCACGACATCACCGGCGAAGCGCCCTACATGTACGGGCCTTCGATCATCGGCTACGGCACCTATCACTACAGGTACGACAGTGGCCGGGAGGGCGATGCGCCCTTGGCCGCATTCAGTCCGCGCAAACCGGAACTGGTGCTCTACCTCTATGCCGAGGGCCACGACCCGGCCCTTTTGGCCAAGTTGGGCAAGCACAAGGCCAGCAAGGGCTGCGTGTACATCAAGCGCTTGGCCGACATCGATCTGAAGGTGCTGCGCAAGCTGATCGAGCGATCGGTCGCGGCGGTGTTGAAGAAGTACCCGCGGTAGCAGCTCACGAGCCGGGCACGCTCCACTTCTCCACCTTGCCCGCTGCCGGGGGCATGCTGCGCAGGTAGTCGAAGATGGCCCCGAGATCCTGCTCGGTCATGTGGGCGTACATGGTCCACGGCATCACCGTTTGGAAATCGCCACCGGCAAGGTCCACGGCATGCGGCACGTAGCTGCTGTCCGCATATTGCTTGAAACGGGCGATGAAGGTCGGCTTGTCCCATGCCGCGAGCCCGTCCGCATGCGCGGTGATGTTGGGCGAACGCAGCACCGCACCACCGGGGAAGGCGAACTCGAAGCCGCCCGCGCCGGGCTCACCCACCGGCTTGCCCTTCTCGTGCTTCGTATGGCACACCACGCAGCCGCTGGCGTTCACCATGTAGGCGCCATAGGCAACCGCGTCGGTGGGGTCGGGGCGCGGGGTGGGATGCGCCACCTCGGGGATGGTGTGCATGATCACGCTCACGGGGAACTCGGCCCTGCTTTCGGGCACGGTGTTCTCCACCGCCGGCAGGCTGCGCAGATAGGCGATGATGCTGTACACATCCTCCGTGTCCATGGTGTTGTAGTTCGGATACGGCATCACCGGAAAGAACGGATGGCCATCCTTGCTGACGCCGCTGGTGATGGCCCGATGGATCTCCGCATCGGTCCAATCCTTCAATCCGAACGGTGTGATGTTGCGCGAGTAGAACGCCCCGGGGAAATTCATGCTTTGATCGAAGCGCTCACCGCCCTTGCCCAAGGTGCCGGGCGTGACCGGACCGGAGAACCTGTTCCAATCGCGCGTGCTGTGGCAATCCATGCACACGCACACGGCGTTGGCCAGATACTCGCCACGGGCTACACGCTCCGGGGTGATGTCCACCTTGAGGTCCGCCTGCAGCGGGATGTTCGGGAGCGCCTTGCTGACATAGGTGATGGCGCCAATGGCCACCAATACCAATACACCCAGCAGCACGGCCAGGACCTTGAGGAACTTCTTCATGTGGGGGAGAGAAATGTCGCGCCAAGGTAGAATTCCACCCTTTTCTTGGCGACCCGTCCTAACCCACCACCTGCAACTTCCCGGTCTTCGCTACGCGTTCGGCGACCTTCCGCGGCACACCCCCGGTGCGGATGTACTCCCGATGCTTGGTGCCCCAGATG
>DASWWQ010000137.1:0-12017 GCA_036405935.1 Flavobacteriales bacterium | reverse complement strand
TTTCGTCCTGAAGACCCAAACCACGGCGGACAGCGTCACGGTGGTGTTCGATGGCGTGAAGTACCTCAAGAACGCCAAGGCCGACATCAAGGCGGACCTCGACATGGACCTGCCCAACATGAAGTTCACCTTCAAGGAGAACGAGGCCACCGTGAACCGGTTGGTGCTCGGCTTCGATGGCTGGCTGGCCATGCCCACCGACGACATCACGATGGACCTCAAGTGGGACCTGAAGAAGAACGATATCGGTGCGCTGCTGTCGCTGATCCCCGCCGAATTCGCGGCAGACATGAAAGGTGTGGACATGACCGGAAAGGCCGCATTCAACGGGTATGTGAAAGGCACCTACAACGAACAGAGCATGCCCGGCTTCGGGGTCACGATCAACGTGGACAAGGGCCGCTTCAAGTACCCCGACCTGCCTGCGAGCGTGGACGACATCTATGTGGACTGCAACATCCAGAGTCCGGGTGGGAAGGACATGGATGGTATGGTGGTGGACCTGAAACGCTTCGCCCTGAAGATGGCCGGCAACCCGGTGGAGGCCCGCATGCACCTCACCACGCCGATCAGCGACCCGAATGTGGATGCCGCACTGAAGGCCGACCTCGACCTGGCCAGCATCAAGAAGGTGGTGCCCCTGCCCAAGGGGGATGACCTGAAGGGACAGGTGAAGGCCGATGTGGCCATGGCCGGACGCATGAGCGATGTGGAAGCCCAGCGCTACGAGAAGTTCAAGGCGCAGGGCCAGCTCGCCCTGCGCGGCATGGATTACCGGAGCGATTCGTTGCCCTACGGCGTCGGCATCAACGAACTGATCTTCGATTTCAGCCCGAAGTTCCTGGCCCTCACCAACTTCAACGGAACCGTCGGCAAGAGCGACATCCAGGCCAGCGGCCGCATGGACAACTACCTGCAATGGTGGCTGAAGGACAGCACGCTGGTGGGTTCGTTCAATGTGAACAGCAACAAGCTCGATGTGGGGGAGATGATGGGCTCCAGCGATGCGCCGCCCGCCGAGGCCACGCCCGCCGCCACCGACACCGTGCCGATGTCCTTGGTCGAAGTCCCGAAGAACGTGGACTTCACGCTGACGGCCGCCGTGAAGGAACTGCTGTACGATGGTCTCACGCTCAGCAACGCGCGCGGAGGCCTGCACCTGAAGGATGAACGCATCACCCTGCGCGACCTCTTCTTCAACCTGTTCGAAGGCGGTGTCGGCATGAACGGTTGGTACGACACCAAGGACAAGGCGCACCCGCGTTTCGACATGGGCTTCGATGTGAAGGAACTCGACATCACGAAGACCGTGGATTACGTGGAGACCGTGCAGAAGATGGCGCCCATCGCCAAGTCGTGCAAAGGCAAGTACAGCACCACGCTGAAGATGCAGGGCGAACTCGATCAGCACATGTCGCCCGTGATGCAGAGCCTCAACGGCGAGGGCACGTTGCGCACCAAGAGCGTCACCATCGAAGGATTCAAGCCCATGGTGGAATTGAGCAACATCCTGAAGAACCCCAAGCTGGCGAAGGCGGAACTGCAGAACGTGGACGTGAGCTACGAGTTCCGCGACGGCAAGGTGATCACCAAGCCTTTCGACGTGAAGATCGATCGCCTGAAGGCCACGGTGGACGGCAGCATGGCCTTCGCCGACCAGGCGCTGGACTACAACCTGAAGGCGAAGGTGCCCAGCGACATGTTCGGTGCGGGCGCCACGCAGCTCGTGTCGGGCCTGCTCGGTCAGCTCAACAGTGCGGTGGGCAGCAACGCGCAACTACCTGCGGAGATCGACCTGACGGCGAAGGTCACCGGCACCGTGGACAAGCCGATCATCAAACCGGTGTTCGGTGGCGGTGGTGGCAACATCAAGGAGACGATCAAGGAAGAGGTGAAGCAGGAGCTGAACCAGCAGATCGACAAGGCCAAGGAGGAAGCCATCGCCAAGGCCCGCGAGGAAGCCGCCCGTCTGGTGGCCGCGGCGCAGAAACAGGCGGACGAGATCAAGGCGAAGGCACGGGAGGAGGCGGCCCGGTTGAAGTCGGAGGCCTACAAGGCCGCGGACAAACTGGTGTCCGATGCGAGCAATCCGCTGGCCAAGGCCGGTGCGAAGGTGGCCGCCGACAAGGCCAAGAAGCTCGCCGACGAGAAGGAGCAGAAGGCCATCGCTGAAGCCGACAAGCGCGCCGATGGCATCGTGGACGCCGCACGCAAACAGGGCGATGGACTGATCCAACGCGCCGAGGGCACGAACACCACCATCAAATAGAGATTACATCCACCTCGACAGGAAGCAATGGACGTTCGCCTGCGAGCGCATGGAGGATCCGGAGGCCGGAGGAAGTTGAAAGCGGAAAACGAATGATCGGTGATCGGAGCATAGCGGTGTTGTTGATGCTGGGGCTGGCCTTGGGCGCCTCCGCGCAGGACGAGGAAGGCGGCGGACCTTGCGACCGCCCCACCGACAAAAAGCTGGTGAAGACCCTGCAGGATGCCGTGGGCACCAAGGATCCGCGCGAACGCCATGCGGCCTTGAAGGCCCTCCTGGAAGCGGAACCCGAATGCACGGAGTGCCTCTACCAACTGGGTGTCAGCGCCTATGGACGGGCCAAGGCCGGTGCGGGGAACTTCGACGCCGGCATAGGCTACCTGGAACAGGTGCGTGATCGCTGCCCGGAGTACCACGGCGACCTCTACTACTACCTCGGCCATATGTACTACGGCAAGGACCGCTTCAGCGAAAGCGCCCAGGCCTACCAGAAGTTCCTGAAGTTCTCCTCCGACGACCCCGCCCGCGCCAGCACCGATGCCGACGCCAAGGTGGCCGAGGTGGAGAAGGTGATGCCTGAACTGCAGTTCTATGCGGACTTCTATCGCGACACCCGCGCTTTGGATCCCATGGTGCTCCGCGGTGTGAGCACCCCGGCCGATGAATACCTGCCGATGTTCTCACCGGACAACGAGCGGCTGTATTTCACCCGCATCAGCAAGTACCAGGCGAAGGGTGATCCCTTCCCACGCGATGTGGAGGAACTCACCGAATCGAAACGTGCGGACGTGAAGCTCGACCTGGACAAGGGGGCGCCCCTGCCTTCCCCCTTCAACACCGGCGATAGCTACGGTGGCGTTACGGTGAGCGTGAACAACAAGGAGATGTTCGTCACCATCTGCAAGCCGGTATCGAGCGACTACAAGAATTGCGACATCTACAGGGCGCACTTCGATACGCATGTCGATCTGGAAAGCGGTAAGCAGGTGTTCGAGTGGAGCCGGTTGATGCCCTTGGGGCCCGAGGTGAACACGGCCGACGGTTGGGAAAGCCAGCCCACGCTGAGCGCCGATGGTCGTACGCTCTATTTCGCCACGGTGCGGCGCACGAGCCGAGGCACCGACATCTACCAGAGCACCCGCAACGAGAAAGGGGAATGGTCGCCCGCCATACCGGTGCCCGGCCCCATCAATACCGATGGCGATGAGAAGGCGCCCTTTCTGCACACGGACAGTCACACGATGTACTTCGCCGCCAAGCCGGCCAAGGAGGCCGGCGCCGCTGGGCACCTCGGCATCGGTGGCTACGACATCTTCTTCAGCCGCATGGACGACAGCGGCAACTGGAGCAAGCCCAAGAACATCGGCAACCCCATCAACACGCCCCAGGATGACCACGGTCTGATCGTGAGCGCGGACGGTCGTACCGCCTATTTCTCCAGCGGCCGCTACAAGGGTGTTGGTGGTCTGGATATCTACGGATTCGAACTCCCCAAGGAGGCCCGGCCGGAGGACATCATGATCGTGAAGGGAGAGGTGAAGGGCGAGGACGGCGAGGTGGTGCAGGACGCCGAGGTCTCGATCACCTACATGGACACCCGCCGCACGGAGACCATCAAGGTGGACAACACGGATGGTCGCTACGCCACGGTGGTGAAGCTGAAGGCCGGTGCCGATGTGGTGGTCACGGTGAAGAAACCCGACCATGTGTTCGATAGCCGGGTCTTCACCGTGGAGGATACCGTACGCAAGGGTGTGGCGAAGGTGGAGATGGAACTGGCGCCGATCGCGGTGGGCAAGAGCTACCGGGTGAACGACATCAACTACGCCACCAGCAGTGCCACCATCACCAAGGCCAGTGAGCACATCCTCGAGCAGTTGATCATCTTCCTGAAGGAGAACCCCACGGTCCGCATCGAGATCCAAGGGCATACGGACAATGTGGGTGCCTTGGACAAGAACATGGCGCTGAGCAACGACCGCGCCTTCACCGTGAAGGCGTATCTGGAAGGGCAGGGTATCAGCAGCGGACGCTTGGCCAGCAAGGGTCTCGGCCCCACCAAGCCGTTGGCCGACAATGGAACCGAGGAAGGCCGCGCGCGCAACCGGCGTACGGAGTTCGTTATCACCGGTCGCTGATCGATTCTTTCCGTCGGGCTTTGAAGGGTGCCCGTCGATCTTATATTGGCATCCATGCTCCGCTACATCATTGTTGCAGGATCGCTGCTCTCCGCCGTGCAGGTACTGCCACAGCTCTCCCAAGGTGGTGAGCCCTCCGATCGGGGAAGATCCATCCCGGAGGCCGAGATGCCGTCCGCTCGGCTGCTTCCGGAGTTGACCCCGGACGATTGGGAGCAGGCGCCGGAAGTTCCCGGACAGCGTTACGGTATCCAGCGGAGCGTTACGGTGGACGTGCTTGTGGAAGGCGTTTGGAGCACGGGGGATGCGGGTGAGCGGCGCTGTCTTTTCCTGCTGCGCAGTCCGGGTGCGGTGATGATCAGTGTGCAGTTCGATCGCTTCCACCTGCCGGATGGCGGCCGGGTGTTCCTGCAGGATGCGGCCCGCACCACCTTCATCGGGGGCTTCACACAGGCCAACGCGCGGAAGGGCGGCTTGGCCACGGGAGTGGTCCCCGGGGATGCGGCGTTGATCGAATACCAGCCACCGGCGAACGATCCCGAGGCACCGGCCGAACTACGCATCGGGAGCATCACCCACGGCAGCGTGGACCTTTTCCATCTCCAAGGAACGACCGGTCGCGATATCGACCCGGGCTATCAGAGTTCCGCCTGCCAGACCAATGTCAGCTGCCCGGCCGCTTCCGGATGGCAGCAACAGAAGCGGTCCGTGGCCCTTTTCCTACGTCCCGATGGCGGCGCGTGCACAGGCGCCTTGGTGAACAACACCGCGCAGAACGGCATCCCCTATTTCCTGGCCGCCAAGCACTGTTATCAGACCAACGAGGACCAGTGGGTCTTCTACTTCAACTATGACAGTCCCTCCTGCGTGGGCAATACCGGTCCCACTGCGCAAACCCTGACCGGAGCGGTGGTGGCCGCCTCCAAGGATGCCGGTGATCTGCTGCTGATGCGCCTGAACGACACCCCGCCGGAGAGCTACGACGTGTACTACGCGGGATGGTCCCGCAGCACGGCGGCCCCCACCAGTGGCGCCATGATCCATCATCCGCTGATGGACGTGAAGAAGATCAACTTCTTCAGTGCCACGGCCACCAGCACCGTACCGGTGGGGAGCATCCAATGTTGGCGCACGCTCTGGACCAACGGTGTCACGGAGGGAGGTAGCAGCGGCGCTCCGTTGTTCGACCAGAACAAGCGGATCGTCGGTACCGTTTTCGATGGCTCCCAGACCTGTGTGAACAGCACCACGGCACCCACGGACCATGCGAAGCTGAACCAGAACTGGGACGGTACGAGTGCGGAGACGCGCTTGCGCGATTGGCTCGATCCGTCGAACACCGTGACCACCTTGAACGGTTTCGACCCCGTGGGTGCGCTTCCCCCGGTGCTGGGTGCGCGCGTGAACCTGCGCGTCATGTTGGAAGGAGCGTTCGTGCCGGCCAGCAACAACATGCGTTCGACCTTGCGTGAGGCCGGACTGGTGCCGCTCAGCGAACCCTACACCGCCTTGGGTTATGTGCATGCCGCTGGTGGTGGAGGAGAGACCACCACGCCAGCGGTACTGTCGGTATCGGGCAGCAACGCCATCGTGGATTGGGTGGTGGTGGAGTTGCGCTCGGCCAGCGATCCGGGGATAGTGGTGGCCAGCCGTTCGGCGTTGGTTCGTTCATCAGGTTTCGTCGTGGATGTTGACGGCACCAGCACGGTGGAGTTTCCGGCTGTGCCGTGGGGCAACTACCACGTTGCCGTTCGGCACCGCAACCACTTCGGCATCCTTTCCGCCGATCCGCATGTGCTGGGTGGGGTGGTGCTCACCCGCAACGCCATCAACGGCTCCTGGGTGCTCACGGGCGGAAGCGATGCCACGAAGACCATCGGCTCAACCCGTTGCCTCCTGGCCGGTGATGTGAACCGGGATGGCACCTTGAAGTACACCGGTAACGGCAATGATCGCGATCCGGTGCTGGTGCGCGTGGGAGGTGTGGTTCCAACGGCCAGCGGGAACGGCTACTTCGCCGAGGACGTGAACATGGACGGGGTGGTGCGCTACACCGGCGGAAGCAACGACCGTGATCCCATCCTGGTGAACATCGGGGGTACGGTACCCACGGCCACGCGTTCGGATCACATTCCCTAGAAAGGCCTTCCAAGGACGCATTCGGACGTGCCGCGGAAAAGGCGCTGGCCATGATCCCCAATGCCGTTGTTCGACACCGAACAACTATATTCGATACCGCTGAGCGGAAGCTCGCGGTCGATCGGAACCCCGATGGACTCTCCCTTTTGAACGGTCTTGTTGCCCGCGCTTACCACCAGTGAGCGTTCGCCGAAAAGCTCTGATAGAGTAGGCTATTCGTTCATATCCCAAGACAATGGACATTTCGGAGAACAATGGTGATGACCTTGCTCATCACAGGACTGATGGCCTGCCAGAAAGAGGTGCAGGAGGTACCTGCCACGGCGGAAGCTGCGGTTACAGAAACACCCAAATACGCCGGGCAACCGCAAATGATCTACAAGTTGAAGCGGAATGCAGAAGGGGATGACAAGTGTCCGTCCAATGGAAGTAATTGTTCGAAGATCGAGTTCCTCAGTTCAGCACAAGTTGCTGGGGTCCGGCGTGTATTGGATGCCATTGGCACGAGTAACCTCGCGACCATTCGAACGACCTTCACATCGGAAAGAGCCATCCTTGCATCCTAACATGGCCGATCAGGATATCAATGATGTCATCCAAGGCCGGTTGATCACGTCCTGTTGGAAGGTGATCGGATCGATACGGTGATCCCGATCCAACTGGACGGTATCGAGGCTCGTTTGCGGGGCATCGAAGCCATGCTGGATACCATCGCATCCGAGGACCGGCCCTGATCCCGGGCAGCTCGGATCACTCCTGATCGAGGCGGCGCTCGTTGTTGCGCATGCGCAAGTGGAGCAGTTCCACCAGTACGCTGAAGCCCATGGCGGCGTAGACGTAGTTCTTGCTGATGTGGATGCCGAGGCCGTCCAGCAGCAGCGCCACACCCACCAAGGCCAGGAAGGTGAGGGCCAGGATCTTCACCGTGACATGCTTGTTCACGAAGTCGCTGATGGCCTCGCTGGCCAGCAGCATGATGAGCACGGCGATCATCACGGCCAGCACCATGATCAGCAGCTCGTTGCTCATGCCCACGGCCGTGATCACCGAGTCCAGCGAGAAGACGATATCGAGCAGGCCGATCTGCAGCACCACGCTCACCAGCGAGCGCGATACGTGCGCCTTGCCGGCCTTCTCGGCCACGAGTTCCACCTTCTGGTAGACCTCGGCACCGGCCTTCCAGATCAGGAAAAGGCCACCGATGATCAGCACCAGGTCGCGGCCGGTCACCGCATGGTCCATCACATGGAACAGCGGTGCGGTGAGGTGCATCATCCAACTCAGGGACAGCAGCAACAGCACGCGGGTGATCAGCGCGAAACCCAGACCTAGGCGCCGTCCGGTGCGCTGCTGGTGCTTGGGCAGATCACCGCTGAGGATGCTGATCATGATGATGTTGTCGATGCCCAGCACGATCTCGAGCATCGTGAGGGTGAGCAACTGGACCCAGCCGTGAGCGGTGGCGAATACGGAGAAATCGAACTGGTCCAGGGACATCGAGCGGGCGTAAGGGCCGCGAAGTTATCGGTCCGGCGGCTGCGGTGTTGTCGCCGGTGCAAGGCCTTTGTTCGCACGGTAGATGGTGATCACCGTATTGCGGTTCACGGGATTCAGCCAGTGCATCGTGCGGTCCAGCAGGCCCGGTTCGGCGCGTCCCACCAAGGTCATCGGTCCCAGGAAACGTTCCATGCGCGCCCGCCGCCGATCCAGGTCCTCCTCACCGAGGAAAAGCACGGCATTGGCGCGGTGCGCTTCCGGGAAGGCGTTCAGGGTCGGTGCCAGGTCCTGGAGGCTGTCCGTGTAGCTCAGGTTCTGGGCCTGCCAAGCTCCCCAGTAGTAAAGGGGAGGCATGGGGGTGTCCCGCTCCACGACATCCTCGGTGATGATGCCTGTGACCTCGGGCGCGTCGCGCAACAGCAGCATGGCCTCCACGCGTTCGCGCTTGCTGTAGCTGAAGGTGAGGGGCACCAGCAGCAACAGGTTGAGGCCCCAGGTCCAACGCAGGATCCCGCGCCACAGCCCCGTGCGTGCCCGCCACCAGCCGCTGGTGCTGCGGAAAGCTTCCCAAGAGGTGTAGCCCAGCACGAAGAAGAGCGGGACGATGGGCAGGATGAAGCGTTCCTGCTTATTGGGGAACACGCTGTGTGCTGCGATGAAGCACAGTACCGGAAGCCAGATCACCAAGGGCTTCGGGCGCCGCACGAAACCGAAGAGCACCGCCAAGGAGAGCGGAGGGATGAAGATGCCGGCCAGCAACAGCAGATAGTTGTACCAGGGCAGATCGAAGTAGGTGGTGACGTTGTCGGCGTTGTAGCCCACGTATTCCGCCAGTTCCACGAAGGGGCGCCCCCAGATCACCAGGTCGATGGCACCTTGCAGCACCACCAAGGGCACCAAGGCGGCGATACCGAAGACCACGGCGGACCTCCAGTGGCGCAGCAGTAGGAAGGCCAGGCCCATGCCCCCTACGAAGAAGAGTGTCTGGAAACGGATGTTCAGGGCCAGCCCGGCGAACAGGCCGGCCAAAGCAACGGAGCGCCAACGATCCTGCTCCACCCCCTGCCAAGCGTGCCATGCGGCCAACATCAAAAGCGGGGCGCTGACCATCTCGATCAGGTTGCGGACGCTGAGGAAGGGCATGAAGAAGAAGAGCGCCAGGAACAAGCCGCAACGCCAGGCCGTTTCCGGACCCGAGGCGCGTAGGGCCAACCGGTAGCCGACCCGCACCACCAGCAGGCTCCAAGCGGCGTGCAGCAGGCGCACCACCACCATCTGGGGTCCGGGCGTGGAGATGCCGATGGCCTTCAGCAGCGTGAAGAGCAGGAAATGCAGTCCGGGATACACCATCATGTGGCCCGTGGGGATCGGCGGCTGTGGCTGGTTCCAGGGCAGCCAGCGGTTGTAGTCGGCGCCATCCACCCAGCTGCCTGCGGCCTCGATCATCAGGAAATGGTCGTCGTGGGCGTAATAGCCGCCGCTGAAGAAGGCCGCGAGGATGCGCGGTACCACGGCGATCAGGGTCAACGCTACCAAGGGATTCTGCCGCAAGGGAGCGAGGAAACGGTGGAGCGGCATGGGACGGGCCGAAAAGTAGCCATCCGTCCAACTAACGCGTACCTGAGCGGCCCCGTCTAATTTCGTGGACCATGCGTCAAGGCATCCTGCTGCTGCTGCTGTTCCCGCTCTTCGTCCGGGCGCAGGAGGTCGTGGCGGTGATCACGCCGATGGAACAGCGGGGAATGCTGGGACCGGAGCTGGAGCGTTTGCGGGAGGCGGGCCTGGAAGTAGCGGTGGTGATGGCCCCGGGGGTCTACCTCGCCCGGCAGGATGTCCATCGGGCGATGCTCCGGCCCGAAGGGGTGCAGGTGTTCACCGTCGGTACGCTTCCGGCGCAACGTTTGGGTCTCGATCCAGCCCGCCGTACGGCGTTCACTTATCTCGAAGCCTTGAACGAAGGCCGCTTCGAATCCCCGGCGGTGAGCGCTCCCATGGATTGGGGCGGACACGATTGCGGAACCCACGCGACCACCGCGGACCGGGGTGGGGGGGAGGAGGCACCGCCGGATTGGGCCTGTGGTACGGGCTACAACAGTGAGCAGTTGGTGGGCACGGTCACCGCCAGCACCTTCTTCGTGGAGAGCAACGGCGCCGTGGATCCCGATCTGTATTCGTGGACCCCGGCCGCCATCGAGCAGGTGAAGCTCCAGGTGATCGATGCGTGGAGCATCTGGTCCTACACCGCCGCATTGCACGGACACCCCCTCGTCGCCGTGATGGATTGGCACGAACCGGCCAACGGCATCACCGTGCAGGGATATGAGCCGATCCTGCACCCTTCCAGCCAGGACCATCTCTGGCTCGATGCCATCATGCAGAACGCAGGGCGCACCGAGTCCGGCACCACGTCCATGCTCAAGGGTTTCGCGCACGATCGGCGCATGTTCTTCGGCACCGATCGTTCGTTCAATTGTTTCTTCGCCTACAACCCGCCCGCGGCCGGTGCACCCAGTCAATTCACCGATGGCAAGATCGGGTATGCCTTCCTGGGCGGCCCGTACACCCAATTGCTGTACAAGGCCAATGGTTGGTCGGTGGAGCAGATCGCACGGGTGTACGGGCATGAGATGGCGCATCTCTTCCATGCCTTCGATGAATACACGGGGTCGGGTTCCAACAACTGCTCACGCTCCTTCAACGGAAGGCAGAACCTGAATTTCCAAGGGGGAAGCTGCAACGGAGGCCAGTCCTGCGTGATGATCGATAACAGCTTCACCGGTACCGGTGCCACGCGCCGGTGGAATCTCTGCGACCATACGCCCATCCACCTGGGCTGGTCCGGCACCTTGCTGCCCGCAACAGCGATGGCACCGGTGGATGATGTGCTGCTGCAGCAAGGAGCGGTCACCTTCCAGTGGAGTCCCGGAGTCCTTCCGCCGGGAAGTGCGCGCTACCTGCGGATCATCGATCGTACCACCGGCAACACCGTGTATTGTGCATCGGTCACGGGATCGAACAGCGCTACCGTCAACCTGTTGGACGGCAGTTATGAGTGGACCCTCAGCAAGGGTGTGCCCGACGTGTTCAACGGATACGCGGGTGTCACCACCGCTCCGGCCTTGTTCCGGGTGGATGCCCCCTTGCATGCGGAGTTCTCCACCTCGGTGGCTTCGATCTGTCCCGGAGGAACCGTGGTGTATGCCGACCTCAGCACCGGAGACCCAACGCATTGGACCTGGTCCTTCCCCGGTGGATCGCCATCGAACTTCGACGGGCCACAGCCACCCCCGATATCGTATGCACAAGGCGGGGCCTACGGCGCATCCCTCATGCTCACCGATGGTGTGGACACGGTGTCCTTCGAACTAGGGACGGCCGTACAGGTGCAGGAGGGTGTCGAAGCTCCCTATGTGGAGGATTTTGAGGAGGGCATCTTTCCTCCCGAGGGCTGGTCCACGCCGGTGCAATCCGGTAGTATCCCATGGACCATCGAAGGGGTCGGGGGCTGTGGGGGCTCGGGCATCTCGGCCCATGTGAACGCTTATCCGCTCTCCGGAACCTGGCGCACGGTGCGTTTGTTGGGCCCCCTCCTGGACCTCACCGGCATGGAGCGCCCGTACGTCCGTTTCCGGTACAGTTACGCACGGGAAAGCAGCATGACCACCGAAGTGCTCCTGGTCTCGGCGCGTGATTGCGGAGGCTACGGGGTGGAGGAACTGTTGGAACTCGCCGGGGAGGAATTGGCCACCAATGGAGGAGCATTCGTCAGCGGCCATCCATGGCAACCCATGGGCTGTTCACATTGGAGCGAGGCCGTCCTTCCTCTGGAGACCTTTGCGGGTGACCATCTGCGGCTGCAGTTCGATGTGGCCACGCGCGGAGGTCAGAACGTGTGGTTGGACGATGTGCAGGTGTTCGATGCGGCTGCGGCCCGCATCCGCGTGTTCCTGGAAGGACCCTTTTCGCCCGTTGAC
>DASWWQ010000136.1:0-22309 GCA_036405935.1 Flavobacteriales bacterium | reverse complement strand
ACCCACCGCAGGTAAGCTGTACACGTACATGCCACCGATATCCACCGATGGATCCAAAGTGCCGCTGTGTGATGCGCCGCCCGGGGCCGTCCAGATTCCGCCAGTTGTCGCGCCCGTCAGCTCCGCGAAGAGGTTCGACGTGCCGCTCGTGTTGCACACGTTCAGTACCCCATCGCCACCGGCATTCGGGGCGGCACTGATCGTCACCGTCACCTGCGCTTGATCACCGGCACACGCTCCTACTGCAGGCAAGCTGTACACGTAGATGCCACCGATATCCACCGATGGATCCAACGTGCCGCTGTGTCCAGCGCCACCCGGGGCCGTCCAGGTGCCACCACCCGTTGCGCCCGTCAGCTGCGCGAAGAGGTTCGAAGTCCCGCTCGTGTTGCACACGTTCAGCACACCATCGCCACCGGCGTTCGGGGCGGCGCTGATCGTCACCGTCACCTGCGCTTGATCACCGGCGCATGCACCCACCGCAGGTAAGCTGTACACGTACATGCCACCGATATCCACCGATGGATCCAAAGTGCCGCTGTGTGATGCGCCGCCCGGGGCCGTCCAGATTCCGCCAGTTGTCGCGCCCGTGAGTTGCGCGAAGAGGTTCGATGTGGGTCCATTGGCGCAGACGTTCAGCACACCATCAACGCCCGCGTTCGGTGCTGCGCTGATCGTCACCGTCACCTGTGACTGATCACCCGCACACGCTCCTACAGCGGGCAGCGTGTAGAGATAGCTTCCACTTGCGGCTATAGCCGGATCGAGAACGCCGCTATGTGTGGCACCGCCGGGAGCGGTCCAAGTGCCACCGCCCGTCGCGCCCGTGAGCTGTGCGAAAAGGTTCGAGGTGCCACTCGTGCTGCACACGTTCAGCACCCCATCGCCACCGGCGTTCGGGGCGGCGCTGATCGTCACCGTCACCTGCGCTTGATCACCGGCACATGCACCCACTGCAGGCAAGCTGTACACGTAGATGCCACCGATATCCACCGATGGATCCAACGTGCCGCTGTGTGATGCGCTGCCCGGAGCCGTCCAGCTGCCACCCGTCGTAGCTCCCACCAATTGCACGAAAAGGTTGGATGGTGGCGCGGTGTTGCAAACGTTCAGGATACCGTCCGCACCCGCGTTGCCCGCTGCTCCAAAGGTCACCGTGACCGATGAAGTTGCGTTTGCGCAGGGGGCGGTACCGTTCACTGTGTAGAAGAAGACACCGGGCACATCCGTGGAGGGGTCGTAGAAGGATCCATGACCCACACCGCTGGAAGTGGTCCAAGCGCCGCCCGCCGCCGGCGTGCCACCCAACGCGGCGAACATACTGGTGGCGGGTGCACCGGCGCAGAGTGAAAGCACACCATTCGTGCCGGCGTTCGGCGGAGCATTCTCCTGCACCGTGATCGTGGCCGTGGAGGCGGGGCAGGGTGCAATACCGGCCACGGTGTAGGTGTAGATACCCGGCGCGTGCAGCACGGGGTCGTACACACCATTGAAAGGTCCACCGCCGGGAGCGCTCCAAACGCCTCCCGCCTGTGGCACGCCCATCAATTGCGTGAAGAGCGCCGTCGGCGCCGAGTTGCCGCACAGGTCCAACGTGTTGCTCACCCCCGCGTTGGAAGGCGCCGTTTCACTGACCGTCACCGTGGCGCTCGCAGCCGGGCAACCGGGAGTTGCCGCCAACGTGTAGGTGTAAACACCCGGCGCATCGGTCAGCGGGGCATAATTGGGGCCGTGCGCGGTATTGCCCGGACCGGTCCATGCGCCACCCGCCTGCGGGGAACCACCTAGGCCTGTGACCAAGGGCACCGCCGCCCCATTGGCGCAGAGCGACAGCGTGCCGCTCGTTCCCGCACTGGCCCCTCCACCCAAGGTGACCGTAACGGTGGAGGACACCGACACACCGGTGCAGACGTTCAGCAACGTATACGTATACACCCCTGGGGGATCCAAAGTCGGGTTGAAGCTGGAGCCATGCGCACCACCGCCGGGACCGGTCCAGGACCCACCCGGATCGGGCGTACCTCCGAGCTGCAGGTAGAGGTCCACCGGGGGGCCACCACCGCACAATTGCAGGCTTCCGTTGGTGCCGGGGTCGGGCGGAGGGCCCAGGTCGGACGTGGTGATGTTCACCGCCACGGACGCCGAATTCTGGATGGGACAGTTCCCGTCGTTGGCGAACACCAGCACGTTCACCGGACTGAGGGCGGCATCGGGCGTCCAACAGATGGTGCCCACGGCCGGATTGGTGCCGCTGACCGAGAACGTAGCGCCGGGCAGAAGGGCGGCTGCTTGGGATGTGAGCTGGAGCACGGTTCCGGCATCCGCATCCTGGAAAGTGACGTTCACGCAGAACGGCGTGCCCTCGCACACCAGCACGCTGTTGCCCGAGCCGGTGACCACGCCCACATTGCTGTTCGGGTTGGTGGGATCGGCCGGATCGAATATGGTGACCGGCCCTCCTGCAGTGGGGGTGCTTCCGGTGGCACAGGCGCGCACCACGAAGATCATGTCGCGCATCACCGACCCGATCAGGTTGCCGGCCGTGTCGTACTCCTCCACCAACATCACCACCACGTACTGGCCGATGCTGGGAGGGGTGAAGACGAGCTGCCCCGTGGTGGGATCGATGGTGATGCCCGGAACCGGTTCGGCACCCGAGAAGCCGGGCTGGTACACCACCGGCTCCACATCGCCGGCCACCACACGGCGCGCCTCGATCAGCGAGTACACCAAGTGGTCCCCATCCGGATCGTTCGCCCCCGGATTGTAGAAAACGGGCTGGTCCACGCACACATACTGCAGTGTCTGGTCGGGGAACTGGGGGGAATCATCGCAGGCGCTCACCGCGTTGTTCAACACCCCTTCGGCGTACATGCCTTGCTGGCCCACCAGGTTCTCCGTGTTGTTGCGGCAGCAGAGGCTCCAGGTGAAGTGCCAGCTGTCGCAGGGCGGCAGGTCCACGACGGTCTGCAACTGGTAGTGGTTGATGCCGGCATAGGGCCCTCCATTACAGGTACTATTGGGCAGTGCCGCGGGGCAGAGCTGGCTCACCTCCACCGGCGGCGGCGGGGCCAGCACGATCGGGTCCGGGGCCATCCCGCAATCGCTGGCGATGTTTATCGTCTGCTCGAGCAGTGCCACGCCCGTGCAATCCAGGAAGATGTCGAGCGTGATCAGGTACTGGTTGCCGCCCAAGCATTGCCAGGTGATGCTCGAGCCGGAAAAGTGCATGGCCCGTGCGCCGCCGGCGAACAGCAGGCACCCGAACACCGCCAGGGTACGTCCCCAAGAGCGTAGCCATGGCAAGGGCCGGAGTAAAGGACGGGGCATGGCAGGGGCTTTCTCCGCTCGCGGCAAGGCCGCGAAGGTAAGTGACCGACCTCCTCACATCAAGACCTGTTCGTCCCGAACAAACTGTTGATATCCAACCGGATGTGCGGATCATTTTTCGGCGCGAGGTTCATTTAACCTTCCCGTCACTCCACCATCATACCCCCCGACCCTACTTTTGCCGCCCTTTTCACCCGACCGGCCTCTGCCTCCAGCGGCCCTGAACCCGCTCCGCTGATGCGTTGCAACTCCCTCCCCACCCGTCAGAGGATGTTCGCGGCAGGCCCGTTGCGCGCGCTGCTCCTTCCGGCCTTCCTGCTGCTCTTCTGCGCACCCCTACTGGCCCAGGTGGACAGTCTGAAGGTGGATTCCTTCATGGTGGCCCGACCCGACACCTCCATGCGCGAGCAGGACATCCGCTCCGGTGGATACACCATCTCCGCGGCCGACCTCGATGCCGAGGTGGGTGGACAGGACGTTTCGGGCATCCTGCAATCCTCGCGTGATGTGTTCAACGCCACGGCCGGTTTCACGCTCGGTGCCGGACGTTTCCGCATCCGTGGTTTCGATGGTGAGAACACCTTGGTGAGCATGAACGGGGTCCTGGTGAACGACCTGGAGACCGGCTACGCCCCCTTCACTTGGTGGGGTGGCCTGAACGACGTGACCCGATGGACCGAAACCCGCACGGGCGTCACTCCCAGCCGCTACAACTTCGGTGGTATCGGTGGTTATTCGGAGATCAACCTGCGCGCCAGCGACCTGCGCAAGGGCAGCCGCATCTCGTACGCGCTGAGCAACCGCACCTACGTGCACCGTGCCATGGCCACGTACAACACGGGCATGATGGCCAACGGCTGGGCCTTCAGCATCAGCGCCTCGCGCCGCTGGAGCAACGAGGGCTACGTACCCGGCACCTTCTACGATGCCGGCGCCTACTTCGTGTCCGCCGAGAAGAAGCTCAATGCCAAGCATAGCATCGGTTTCGTGGGCCTGGGCGCACCGATCATCCAAGGCCGTCAAGGCTTGGCCGTGCAGGAGGCCTACGACCTCACCGGCACCAACTACTACAACCCGCTCTGGGGCTACCAGAACGGTGAGATGCGCAACTCCCGCGTGAGCAACGACCACAAGCCGCTGTTCCTGCTCACCCACTATTTCAAGCCCGATGCGCGCACCGAGTGGAACACCAGCGTGCTCTACACCTTCGGACGCGACGGCATGACCAGCCTCAACTGGTACGATGCGCAGGATCCCCGGCCCGACTACTACCGCTACCTGCCCAGCTACAACACCACGTTCAACCCTACGCTGGCCGCACAGCAGACCTACGCTTGGCAGAACGATGTGAACACCAGCCAGGTGAACTGGGACCAGCTGTACTTCGCCAACGGCAAGAACCTGTACACGGTGGTGGATGCCGAAGGGATCGCGGGCAACAACGTCACCGGCATGCGCAGCAAGTACATCGTGGAGGACCGCCGTGCGGATCCCACGCGCATCGCCCTGAACAGCACATGGAGCCGCGCGATGGCCAAGGAGGTCCAACTCACGATCGGTGGCAGCTACAACAGCGAGAAGGTGCACTACTTCAAGGTGATGGAGGACCTGCTCGGCGGCGACTTCTGGGTGGACCTCGACCAGTTCGCGCAGCGCGACAGCAACGACCCCAACGCCGCGCAGAACAACCTGGCCACACCCAACCACGTGGTGCGGGAGGGCGATGAGTTCGGCTACGACTACGACATCAACATCCGCCTGGCGAACGTCTTCACGCAGGTGGAGAAGAAGTGGGCCAAGTGGGAAGCCTATGCCGGCGGTTCGCTCTCCACCACCTCGTTCTGGCGCGACAGCCGTTACCAGAAGGCCATCTTCGCCGACAACTCCCTGGGTGAATCGGAGAAGCAGCACTTCCTGCACGGTGGCCTGAAGGCCGGTGCGGTGTACAAGATCAACGGACGCCACTTCATGACGGCCAATGCCGCTTGGCTCGTTCGTCCGCCTACACCGAGCACCTCGTTCCTCAGCCCCAACACGCGGAACAGCGTGGTGAAAGGTTTGGTGAACGAGAACGCCGTGAGCGGCGACCTCAGCTACCACGTGCGCACGTCCAAAGTGAAAGGCCGTGCCACCGTGTACTACGCGCACATCGCCGACCAGGTGTGGACCCGCCGCTTCTACCACGACGACTTCCTGACCTTCATCAACTACAGCATGACCGGCGTGAGCCAGGAGCACATCGGAGCCGAACTGGGCATCGAGGTGAAAGTGACGCCCACCTGGCAGGTGACCGCCGTGTACGCCGCCGGCCGCTACCTCTACGACAGCCGCCCCAACGCCACGGTGACCCGCGACAACAGCGACACCGCCTTGGCGGTGAACCGCACGGTATACTGGAAGAACTACCGTGTGGGCGGCATGCCGCAGAGCGCCGGTTCCATCGGCGTCCGGTACAACGACCCCAAGTACTGGTCGGTGGGTGTGAACGCGAACTTCTTCCGCGACATCTACCTGGACCCGAACCCCGATCGCCGCACCGCCGAAGCCCTCGGCAACCTGGTGACCGACGATCCGCAATGGCACGAGTTACTGGACCAGACCAAGCTCGACAACGGTTTCACGCTGGATCTCTTCGCCATGAAGAGCTGGCGCTTCAAGAACAAGTACCGCTTGGGCATCAACGCATCGGTGAGCAACGTCCTCGATGTGACGGACTTCAACACCGGCGGCTTCGAACAGCTGCGTTACTCGCCCATGGAGATCGACAAGTTCCCCCCCAAACTGAGCTACATGTACGGCCGTACGTACTTCCTGATGGCCACCCTCAGCTTCTGATCCCGCGAAACCATGTCCCCTACCCGCATCCTCCTCCCGGTCCTCGCTGCGATCGCCGTGCTTTCCGCCGGCTGCAAGAAGGAGTTCGACAGCCCCCCCGAGCGTGTTCTCGGCACCGGTGACCTGCTCACCATCGCCGACCTGCGCAACCTCTTCGTGAACAACGGCAGCGTGCCCATCCAGTGGCGCGACAGCGCGGACAAGAGCCTCTACGCCGTGGTGACCGCCGACGAGCAGAACGGCAACCTCTACAAGAACGTCTACGTGCAGGACCATACCGGTGGTCTCGTGCTGCGCCTGAAGAACTCCGGTGGCCTGTACCAGGGCGACAGCATCCGCATCTTCCTGCCCGGAACCACGCTCAGCGCCTACCAAGGCCTGCTCCAGCTCGATTCCGTGGACGTGGACGAGAACGTGGTTAAACAATCCACCGGCGTATGGATCGAGCCGCAGACCGTCACCATCACGCAGCTGCAGGAGGCGATCAACATGACCTCGGCCATGCAAGGCAAACTGATCCGATTGGAGAACGTGCAGTTCGTGGAAGGCGACACCAACAAGACCTACGCGAACGCCGTGACGCAGTTCACCGAGAACCGCACCTTGGAGAACTGCTCGGGCGGAACGGTGATCGCGCGCAACAGTGGCTACGCCAACTTCGCCGGTCTACCTGTTCCCAATGGCAAGGGCAGTTTCGTGGGCGTGGTGGGCGTGTTCGGCAGCACCGTCCAGCTTTTCATCCGCGACCTCAATGAGGTTCAGTTGAACGGGGCACGCTGTGGTGAGAACGAGTGCCTGCCCGCGGCCAACCTTGAGGAGGATTTCATGGATGTGCAGAACGCCGTGGCCATCGACATCGAATGCTGGCTTAACGTGTTCACGCAGGGCTCCGGCATCCGCCGCTGGCGCGGTGGCATCAGCGGCGCCGGACAATACGCGGAAGGCACGGTGTCCTCCGCCGAGACCGGAACGGTGGAATACTGGCTCGTGTCCCCGCCCCTGACCTACAGCCCGGACCTCTCCCTGAACTTCCTTTCCGCACTCGGTAGTGCTTGGCTGCATGATGGTCTGTCGGTGCAGATCAGCACCGACGTCAACCTGACCGACGCCGCAACCGTTCAAGCCGCACCTTGGCAGACGGTGACCGCCACTCTCGCCGGTAGCACCAGCACGGTGAACGAATGGGTGCCCTCAGGTGATATTCCCCTGTCGGCCTACCTGAATGACGGTGATAATTTCGTGATCGGCTTCAAGTACACCGGCGTACCGAGCACGCAGAACACGCCCTATCGCATCGACAACGTGGTGGTCCAGTGATCACCCTCAACGAGAACCCAACACCCTACTGACATGAAAAAGACATTACTCATCGCATCCTTGATGCTCACCGCCGGGGTGCAAGCCCAAGTGGTGGACAGCGGCTTCGAGGCCTGGACGGGCGGCGAACCCGATGGCTGGGTCGGCAGCAAGACCCACACCTCCAACCTCGTGTACAGCCAAGTGACGGAGGACGTGCACGGCGGAACCTCGGCCGTGGGCCTGGCCACCACCGGTGCCGACCACCGTCGTTTCACCACGCAGCCCGTGACCGTGGAGGCCAACGTGGAATACACCGTCACCTTCTGGGTGCGCGGAGGTGGACAGGTCCGTGTGGGGCTCTTCGATGAGCGTCCCTCGGGCTCCGGTTACGCCCCCTACAGCGGATGGACCACGGCCACCGCCACTTGGGCCCAAGTGAGCCAAACGGTGACCGCGGTGCAAAGCAGCACCGCCGCGGAATTCATCTTCTCGGTACAAAGCGCCACCGAACCGAACATCATCGTGATCGACGATGTGAACATCTCCAGCACGGGCGGACTTCAGGAACTGAGCATCTACGATATTCAGTTCACCAGCGCACCCGACGGTGCCTCCACACATGCTGAGGAGATCGTGTCCACCTCGGGCATCGTCACCGCCACCTATGTGACCTTGGACGATGCGGGTGAGCCCGAATACCGTTACACGTACATCCAGGATGGCACCGGTGCATGGAACGGCATCGTGGTATTCGACTACGCCGACAACAACAACACCTCCAACATCGGTGATGCGGTGACGGTGGTGGCCACCGTTGCCGAGTTCAACGGCCTGACCGAACTGACCGGCATACAGAGCTTCACGGTGACCGCGACCGGACAGACGGTTCCCGCTCCCGTGGTGACCGAGACGGGTGACGTGGCCTCCGAACCCTTCGAGAGCGTGCTGGTCCGTGTGGAGGAAGCCGCCTGCACCTTGGTCCCTTCCGGCGCCACCTTCGGCAAATGGAACGTGAGCGACGGAACGGGTGATGCCATCATCGGCAAAGTGCTTTACACCGTGACGCCTGCTCCCGTGCTGGGTCAAGTGTTCGATATCACCGGCGTGGTGTCCTTCGCCTTCAGCGAATACAACATCCAGCCCCGCTTCGCCGCTGATGTGGAGACCACCGTTGGCGTGAACGAGATCGGTGTGCTGAACACCGTGAACGTGTTCCCGAACCCCGCTACGGACAACATCACACTGACCCTCGGTGCAGCCGCCGGACAGCGCGTGGAATACACGTTGACCGACGCGCTTGGCCGCAGTGTGATCGCCGGCGTGGTGCGCGATGAACGTATCGCCCTGAACGTGCAAAGCCTGAACAATGGTGTCTATCACCTGACCCTCCGCACCGCGGAGTTCGTGCGCACGCTGCAAGTACAGGTGGTACGCTGAGCTTGATCGCCTCTTAAGGAAAGCCGCTCCGATGGAGCGGCTTTCCTTTTGGCCAAGGCTCCCGCGGGGCATCAACGCATCGCTCATTCTGTCGCGAAGTCATCCGGATAGGTAAGAACACACGGACAACCTTTCAACAGTTGCCGGGTGATCACCCCTCTACCGGACCAGACCTGGTCCCGTACGAGCTGTTCCCAGTCCATGGCCCCCAACAAGCTATCCTTGAAGGCAAAGAGGTAGAGTGTGTCATTGGGACTCGCTTCGAGCTCGACATCGAAGGGCCTGAACTGAGCAATGGTCTCTGTGGAGAAGGGCTTCACGTATGACGTTCGCACTGAGTCGATGACACGGCCCTCCGCATCGGTCATTCTCGCATTCAAAAATCGCTCTACGCCCCTTTCACGATCCAATGAATCGGTTCTGGATACCAGATAGTAGATACCGCTCGTTGTCGCATTCTTGATCGCCAAGCGACGATCGACGTCCTCCGGTGGATCATAGACACAGGACGATACGAGCGTGACGCTGATGAGGCCTGCATACGTGCAGAGCCGGTCCGTGGCGATCGGGTTCCTCATGGATGGGATACTTCGTCCAAGGTAAACCCGCATCAAGGAGCGGATCACCCAAAAAGCGAACGCCCCGGTGCAAGACCGAGGCGCCCGCCCCCTTTTGACCCTACCTAACCCAACTACTTCGAAAGCACCTTGAATTCCGTTCGGCGGTTGCGTTGGTGCTGGTCGTCCGTGCACTTCTCGCAGACACAGGTCTCCACCGGTTTCGTTTCGCCATAGCCCTTGCTGAACACGCGTTCCTTGGCGATCCCCTTCTTGATCACGTATTCCACCGCGCTCTTCGCACGCTTCTCGGAGAGCGAGAGGTTGTACGGATCCTTGCCGCGGCAGTCGGTGTGGCTGCTGAGCTCGATCGTCACCGTGGGGTTGTCGAGCAGCGTGGTCACCAATTTGTCCAGCTCGATCGCCGCATCGGGACGGATGTTCCACTTGGCGAGGTCGTAGTAGATGTTGTCCAAGCGCACCACTTGGTCCACCTCGAGCGGGAAGAGCTTGAAGTCGGTGCGGATGATGGTGCTCGCCTTGCCCTTGGTGGTGATGCGTGCGCTCTGTCGGAAGAATCCATCCTTCTCCACGGCCAAGCGGTAGTCCTTGTCGTTCTTCAGCGCGAAGCTGTAATGGCCGTTCATGTCGGTGGTGGTCTCATCGATGGGCTTGTTGTCGGATCCCATCAACACCACCTTGGCCCCCGCGATGGGCGCCATCGTTTCGCCGTGCATCACGACGCCCTCGGCACCGTAGTCGTACTTCTGCAGCTCGATCACCACGTTCTCCAGGTCGTTCGTGGGGTCGAGCTCCACGCTGCCCGGCTTGTATCCGTTGCGTGCAGCGTTCAGCTTGTACCGTGCGCTGTAGGGCACCTCCATCGTGAAGCGCCCGCCCTCCAGCATCTGCAGGTTCGCGGTCTCCAACAGGCCACCCGTGGCATCCCGGAGGTCCAACGTGGGATCGACGATGGGCGTGCCCGTGCCTTCCTCCACCACCACGCCGCTGATGCGCACCATCGGCGGATGCACCGTGCAACCGTAGATGTCATCACTGCCTTGGCCGCCCGGACGATCACTGAAGAAGAAGCCCGTGCTGTCATCGGCCAGCAGCACCAGGCCACCATCGTTGGCACGGCTGTTCACGGGATATCCGAGGTTGAAGACCTTGGCCGGACCGCTCGGGGTGAGACGCGTCATGAAGATGTCGTAGCCACCCAGACCCGCGCGACCGTTGCTGGTGAAGTACAGCACGCTGTCGGTGCTGAGGAAAGGATACATCTCGTTGCCCGAGGTGTTGATCTGCGGACCCGCGTTCTTCGGTGCGCCCCACTCATCACCCTGCAGTTCGCAGTACCAGATGTCCGTTCCACCCGATCCACCGGGACGGTCACTGACGAACCAGAGGACACGTCCACCGGCGGATACCGCAGGGTGACCGTTGTTCACCTCGGGATCGTTGTGCAGGAAGGGCGTCAATGCGCTCCACTCGGGCTGGCCGAATTCGCCCTTGGTGACATCGGTGTAGTAGATGCCCAACTTCATCTCACCGTCCTTGGCCTTGGTCACAGTGCCGTAGTAGTAGTTGTCGCGCGTGAAGTACAGGCGCTTGCGGTTCCTGTCGTACGAGGCGGTGCCATCGTGGTAGCGGCTGTTCACCTCCTTGCGCATCACCACCGCCTCGCTGGCGCTGCCACCCTTGAGCAGTGCGGTGTAGAGGTTCAGGAAGGGTTCATCGTCCCACTTGTACACGGTGCGTCCACCGGCGCCCTCCCCGCGTGCGCTGCTGAAGATCAGCAGGTCGTCCATCACAGTGGGTCCAAGATCGGCCATGCTGCTGTTGATGGGCAACGAGCGCACCTTGTTCAAGGTGCTGTCGCGTCGCAGGCGATCGAAGAAACCCTTGGAGGAGGTGTAGGCCTTCGCCATCTCATCATCGGGCACCTGGTCCAGGATGCGCTCGTACCACACGAGGGCCGCATCGTAGTTGCCCTGTGCGCGCTGGAGATCGGCGAAGGACCGCATGTCCTGCAGGCTGGGCTGGGCCTCTGCCAACAGTTTGCTGTAGGTGGTGGAGGCTTTGTCGTTCCGGCCCATCTGCATGTAGGTCCAGGCCAGCTTGCGCAGATCGTCCGATGTGCCGTGCCCGCTGGCGATGATGTCCTCGTACACCAAGGCCATCCGCGGGTAGTCGAGCTCCTGTTCGTACCGCTCGGCCATGCGCTGCTTGAGCTTCTGCGCCGCCGCGGGCGTGGAGGACCAGCCCAAGGCGAGCAATGCCAGTGCGAGTACCTGCCAGGTTGTGCGTGTGCGATGCATGGGGTCAGAAATAGCGCGGTGAACGGATACCCTTGAGCTTGTTGCCGAACTCGATCCCCAGCATCAGTTCATGCGAACCGCCGCTGTAGTTGCGCAAGGGCGAGATCGGATAGTCGTAGGCGTATCCCACGGTGAACGCATTGGTGATATGGTACTGCGCCATGAGGCCCACGGCATCGCTCTGCCGGTACATGGCTCCCAGCCAGAACTTCTCGTAGAAGAGCATGTTCGCGCTGACATCGATGCTCACCGGTGCTCCGTCCACGGCCTTCACCTGCACGGTGGGCTTGAACTTCATGTAGGCGTTGAGATCGAAGACGTAGCCACCGCTGAGGAACAGGTGCATGCGCTGTCCCTGCTGCCAAACACCGCTCAACGTGTCGCCCAGGCCGTTCACATCCTCGAAGAGGTCGGTGCTGAGCATCTTCGGAGTGCTCACGCCCAAATAGAAGCGATCGCTGTACCACATCACCCCGAAACCGAACTGCGGATCGAGCTTCTGGTTGACGTTCTGCTGGAACACCTGGTCGTTGGCCTGCAACGGGTTCAGTTCCGCGAACCGCCCTTGGAAGATGTTCATGCCCCCCTTGATGCCGAACGCCAGCTTCTGCCGCTTGGCCAGGAAGATGCGGTAGGCCAGGTCCACCATCACGCCGTACTGCGTCACGGGGCCGTGCTCATCGCGCATCAGGGTACCACCGATCGCCAGGCTCTCCTTGATGATCGGCGAATGCATGGTGAGCGTCTGCGTGGTCGGTGCTCCCTCGAAGCCCACCCATTGATGGCGGCTCAGGGCCTTCACGCTCACCCGCTCCGCACTGCCCGCATAGGCCGGGTTGATGGCCAACAGGTTGAACATGTACTGCGTGAACTGCGGGTCCTGCTGCGCGCGCGCGGTATGCGAAGCGATGCCGCAGCAGAGCAGCAGGGCCAGCACCGCGCGACTGCAGTGCTGCGCGATCATCGTCGGTTTCGTCTTGATGGCTTTCATGGTCAGCGGCGCAGATAGATGTAACCGGTGATGACCTCCTTACCGTTGCCCGGGTCGAGGATGAAGTAGTAGGTGCTCTCGGGCAGTTCTTCACCCCAGTTGAGGCTGTTCTCGCTGCGGCCGTCCCAATCGTTGCGATAGGGTTTGCGGTCCAGCACCTTGCTGCCCCAGCGGTTGAACACCTGGAACGTGTTCTGCGGGAAGTACTCGAGTCCCTGCACCACATAGGTGTCGTTCACCCCGTCACCGTTCGGCGAGTAGGCATCGGGCACCACCAGGATGCTGCAATCCTTCAGATGCACCACCACCGTGTCGCTGGTGGTACCGCAAGCACCGTTGCTCACCTTCCACACGAAGACGTTGTCGCCCAAGGCCAGATCGGAAACCTCCGTATCGTGATCGCTCGGATCGGCGATCGTGCCGCTGCCGGAGATCAACGTCCACTGACCCGTTGCCGTGGTGGTGATCACCGCGGTGGCCTGGAGGCGCGTGGTGGTGGTGTCGTGGCAGAACAGCTGATCCTCACCCGCACGCGCAGGGGGCTCGGCCGGATCGTACACGCTGATCATGGCGATGTCCGAGGTGGTGCCGCAAGCGCCATTGTCCACCGTCCAAGTGAGCTCCGTGGTGCCCAGTCCGATACCGATCACCTGTGTATTGCCATCCGTGGGATCCACGATGGTGGCGGAGCCTGAGGTCACGTTCCAGATCCCGGTGCCCGGGGGCATGGCGTTGATCCCCGACATCGTGACCTCCACCGCATCCGCGGAACAGAAGCTCTGATCGGCACCGGCGTTCGCCGCCAAAGCCTCGCTGTCGAAGAGCGATACCACCACGGTGTCCGTCAACGCGCCACCCGCCGTGCAGGGTCCGTTGGACACCGACCAGACCAGAATGGCCGTACCCGTACCCGCGAAGCTGTAGGTGGCCGTGGGGTTGTCCACCGCACTGAAAGACCCTCCCCCACTGACAATGGACCAACTGCCCATTGCAGGAGCCGGTGCCGGCGTGGCGGCCATGATCGCCGTATTCGTCGGTGTGCAAAACTCCTGGTCCGGACCAGCGCTGGTGGATGTGACCGATCCATCATACACCACGATCGTCACCTGATCGCTCGTGGTGCCGCAAGGACCATTCTCGATGGTCCACATGAAGACGTTGCTACCGAGCGCCAGGCCGGACACCGCCGAGAGCGGGTCGGCGGGATCGGTGATGTCGCCCGAACCGCTCACGAGCGTCCACTGTCCCGTTCCGGGGAAGACGGCGGGGTTCGCGGTGAACGTGGTGCCGCTGCCAGCCGTGCTGCAGACCTGCTGGTCGTCACCTGCAGCCGCATCCGGAGCCTGATCATCGTAGATCGTGATGGTCAAGGTGTCCCCGGTGGTGCCGCACGCCCCGTTGTCCACCGTCCATACCACTTCGGTGATGCCCACCGGCAATCCCGTGATGCCGCTCTCCGCATCGGACGCATCGGCCAGCACGGCAGGACCCGATACCACGCTCCATGTGCCGATGGCCGGCACGGCCACTGCATTGCCCGCGAGCACGGTGGACGTGTTCGGTGTGCATTGCGCCTGGTCCGGGCCGGCGGCCGCAGCGGCCACCGACGCATCGTTCAGGTACACCCGCACCGTATCGGTGGTCGGGGGGCCGGTGGCGCACTGACCGTTGTAGATGTACCAGACGAACACGTTCTCACCAACGCCGAGTGCGGTTACCTCCGTTGTGGGGTCGTTCACGTCGGCGATCGTGCCCGAGCCGCTCACCAAGGACCAAGTGCCCACGCCGGGGAACAACGGCGTGTTCGCTGCCATCACCGTACTGTCCACCGGTGTGCAGAGCTCGATGTCAGGACCGGCGTCCGCGATCGGTCCGCTCGGATCGTACACGTAGATGCTCACCGTATCGCTCATGATACCGTTGTTGGGGCACGGACCGTTATCGAGGTTCCACACCAACTGCGTGATCCCCACCGCAAGGCCCGTCACCGTGCTCGTCGGGCTCGAAGGATCCACGATGGTGGGTACGGCCGGTCCATTGAAGAAGGACCATACCCCGGTGGTGGGCAACTGAGGTACGCTCGCATCCAACTGCACCATGGTGATCGGCAGGCAGGTCTCGATGTCATCGCCCGCAAAAGCGGCCTGGGTGCTATCACTGTACAACACCACCGTGATGGTATCGCTGGTGATCGCTCCGGGGCAGGGTCCATTGTCGGTGGTCCAGACGAAGGTGTTCGCGCCTATGGCCAGGCCCACAACCTTGGTGTTGGGGTCGGTGGCATCTTCGAAGAGACCGGCACCCCCCGCCACCGTCCACGCGCCGCTGGCAGGGAAGGTCGGGGTGTTGCCCTGCAGGAAGGTGCTGTCCTGGGGCATGCAATACTCCTGGTCGGGGCCTGCGTTGGCCGGTAGGTTCTCCGGGTCGAAGACGAAGATGCTCACGTCGTCGCTCGACACACCGCAGACGCCGTTGTCGATCGTCCACGTCAATACCGTCTCACCGATCTGCAGTCCGTTCACACCGCTCGCCGGGTTGTTCACCGCGGTGAAGGTGACGCCCGGCTGGGTGGTGCTCCAGATGCCGATGGACGGCACGGTGGGCGTGTTGGCCGTAAGCGTGGTACCCATGAAGGGCGCACAGAATTCCTGGTCCGCACCGGCGTTCGCAGGTGGCGCATTGAGGTCGAACAAGGTGATGGTCACCGCATCGCTGGTGATACCCGCACCGCAGGCACCGTTGTCCACCGTCCACACGAACTGGTTGGCTCCGATGCCCAGATCCACGACCTCCGTGTTCGGATCGTTGGCATCCACGAAGGTGCCTTGGCCACTGAGCACCGTCCACGTACCCACGGCGGGGAATGATACCGGGCTACCTGAGAGGGCAGTGCTTGTCAAAGGCGTGCATACACCTTGGTCCGGACCTGCGTTCGCCACGGGGATCGTGCTGTCGTATACCGTGATCGTCACCAGATCCACCGTGTTCGGGTCCGCGCAGGGTCCATTGGACACGCTCCACTGGAACACGTTCTCCCCGATCGACAGGCCCGTGATCGCCGTGATGGGCGAAGCGGGATCCGCGATGTCACCCGTGCCCGTGACCAATACCCACTGACCGGTGGCCGGCCCGATGAGGTTGCTGCCGGCCATCACCGTGGAGGTGTTCGGCGTGCACAGCTCCTGGTCGGTACCCGCATCGGCGATGGGGTTGTTCTGATCGAACAGCGTGATCGTCATCTGGTCGAAGGAGATGCCGCTCTCGCAAGGACCGTTGTCCACCGTCCAACGCAGCACGGTGGTGCCCACCTGCAGCCCGTTCACCGTGGTGTTGGGGTCGGTGGCGTCCACGAACGTTCCCGTACCGGTAACCACCGTCCATAGGCCGGTGGCCGGGCCGATCAGCGCACTGCCCAGCAGTTGGGCGCTCGTGGTCGGTGTGCACAGGTCCTGGTCCGCGCCCGCGTTGGCCACGGGATTGTTGGTATCGAAGACCTCGATCGTCACTTCATCCTGGGTGATGCCGTTGGCACAAGGACCGTTGTCCACCGTCCAGCGGAACACATGCGTTCCCACCGGCAGGTCCGTGATCGCTGTCGTGGGCGACGTGGGATCCACGATGTTGCCGTTGCCGCTCACCAAGGTCCATTGGCCCGCCGCGGGGAAGGTCACACTGCTGCCCGCCATGGTCACGGTGGATGCCGGCGTGCAGATCGCCTGATCGGGGCCGGCGTTCGCAACGGGATCGGCCGCATCGAACACCTGGATCACCATCTCATCGCCCGTGGGACTGTTGCCGCAAGGACCGTTGTCCACCGTCCATACGAGCACCACGGCGCCCACTCCCAGTCCGGTCACCGTGGTGTTGGGATCGTTCACCGAAGTGATCGTGGCGGTGCCGGACTGGATCGACCACGTGCCCACGGCAGGGAAGATCACCGGGCTGCCGCTCAGCGTGGTGCTGTTCTGCGGCGTGCACAGGTCCTGGTCGGGACCCGCGTTCGCCACAAGGTTCGCCGCATCGAACACGAAGAGGCTCACCTGGTCGAACGAAAGGCCGCCTTCACAAGGGCCGTTGCTCACGGTCCAACGCAGGATGTTCTCGCCTACGCCAAGGCCGGTGACGGTGGTGGTGGGCGAAGTGGGATCCGTGATCGTACCCGAACCTTGGATCCAGGTCCAAGTGCCTGTCGCGGGGAAGATCAACGCGCTTCCGTTCAGGTTCGCGTTCACATCGGGCGTGCACAACTCCTGATCCGGACCGGCGTTCGCCACCGGCGCGTTCGCGTCGAAGACGAAGATGCTCACCACATCGCGCGTCAACGGATCGGCGCAGGGTCCGTTGTTCAACGTCCATTGGAAGATGTTCTCGCCAACGGTCAAGCCGCTCACCTCCGTGTTCGGGTCGGTGGCATCGGCGAAGACACCCGAACCCTGCAACAGCACCCACTGTCCGGTCGCGGGGAACACCGGCGCGTTACCCGCCAGCTGCACCGTGGAGGCCGGCGTGCAGATCTCCTGGTCGGGGCCCGCATCGGCGGGATCCGCATCGCCATCGAAAACGAAGATGCTCATCACATCATCCGGCGGGTTCACCGGACAGGCGCCGTTCGTGACCGACCAGCGGAAGATGTTCTCCCCTACCGCCAGCCCCGTGATCGCGGTGGTCGGCGAGTTCACATCGGCGATGATGCCCGATCCGGCCTCCAAGGTCCAAGTGCCCACGGCCGGGAAAGGAGCGGCACTGGCCGTCATGTTCAGGCTCGTCGTCGGCGTGCAGAGTTCACGGTCCGGGCCGGCATCCGCACCGCTCACCGAGTTGTCGTACACGGTGATGGTGACCTGATCGAAGGAGATGTTCGTCTCACACGGACCGTTGCTCACCGTCCAGCGGAACACGTTCACCCCCACCGGCATGTCGGTGATGGTGGTGGTCGGCGAATTGGGGTCGGTGATCGTTCCATTGCCGCTGATCAGGGTCCACGTACCGCTCGCCGGATAGATGTTGGCGCTACCGGCCATCGTGGCGCCGGTGTTCGGCGTGCAGAGCTGCTGGTCCGGACCGGCGTTGGCGATCGGGTTGTTGTTGTCGAACATCCGCAGGCGCACCTCATCGCTCGTGCTTCCGCAGATGCCGTTGTCGATGGTCCAGACCAGGATGTTGTCGCCCACGGAAAGACCGGTGACGGTGGTGGTCGGGGAGTTCGCATCGGCGAAGACCGCCGTACCGCTGGAACCCACGCTCCAATGACCCGTGGCCGGTGCCACCGGTGCATTACCGGTGATGGTGATGGTGGCGGGGGGAGCCGTGCAGAGGTCCTGGTCCGGACCCGCGTTCGCGGCCTGGGCGCTGCCGCTGAACACGACGATCGTCACTTCATCCTGTGTGGTGCCGTTGGGACAAGGACCATTGTCCAGTGTCCAACGGAAGACGTTGTTGCCCAGTCCCAGGCCGGTGACCTGGCTCGTGGGCGAGTTGGGGGTAACGATGTTGCCCGTGCCGCCCACCAGGACCCATTGGCCCGTGGCCGGGAAGATGGGTGCGTTACCGGCCAGCGTCGCACTGGTGTTGGGTGTGCATACCTGCTGGTCCGGACCGGCGTTGGCGGCCGGACTCGCATCGTCGAACACGCGCAGGGTCAATTGGTCCACGCTCGTGCCGCAGGCGCCGTTGTCGATGGTCCACGCCAGCACGTTCGATCCCACACCCAGACCGGTCACCGTGGTGTTCGGGTCCAGCGGATCGGTGATGGTGGCCGTACCGCTCACCACGCTCCACTGCGCCGTGGCCAGGCCCGTGGCGGGGTTTGCTGCCAGCGTCGCGGTGGCCGCATTGTCACAGAGGTCCTGGTCCGGACCGGCCTGCGCCTGTTGGGCCGCACCGTTGAAGATGGAGATGGTCACCTGGTCCGTGGTGCTCGGCGAACAGGGACCGTTGTTCACTTCCCATTGGAACACGTTGTTGCCCAGGCCCAGGCCCGTGACACCCGATGTGGGAGAGCCGGGATCCGTGATCGTACCACTGCCGCTGATCAAGGTCCAAGTGCCCGTGGCCGGAACGATCAGGTTGCTTCCGGACAGCTGGGTCGAGGTGATCGGCGTGCACAGCGCTTGGTCGGGACCGGCGTTGGCCGGCGGCAATGCGGCATCATACACGAACACCGAGACCACATCACTGTTGTTCGGCAAAGGACAGGGACCATTGCTGATGGACCATTGGAACACGTTGACACCGACAGCCATGCCGGTGATGGTCGTGGTGGGTGAGGTCGGCGAGGTGATCGTTCCGCTGCCGCTCACCAGGTTCCATTGACCGGTGGCGGGGAAGATGGCCGCACTCGCCGCCATGGTCACCGTGTTGGGGAAGCTGGGAATGCAGATGCTCTGGTCCGGACCCGCGTTCGGCGTGGCCACCGTGGCATCGAAGACCGTGATCGTCACCTGGTCGGTACCACCACCTGTTGCACAGGCCCCGTTGTTCACCGTCCAGGCGAACACGTTGTTGCCGAGCCCCAGGCCGGTGATCGTCGTGGTGGGGCTCGTCGGTGCGGTGATCGTACCCGAACCGCTCACCAAGGTCCATGTTCCGGTGGCGGGGAAGATCAAGCTGCTGCCGGCCATCGCTGCACCGGGTGCGGTGGAACAGATGCTCTGATCAGGGCCGGCGTTCGCTGCCGGATTGTTCGCGTCGAACACCCGCACCAGCACCTCATCCTGGGTGTTGCCGTTCGCACACGGACCATTGCTCACCGTCCAGCGGAAGATGTTGTCCCCCACGCCAAGACCGGTGACCTGTGTGGCGGGTGTGTTCGGGGACACGATGCTGCCGGAACCGCTCACCAGCGTCCAAACACCCGTGGCCGGACCGATCAGGGTACTGCCCGTGAGGGCCGTGTTCGTGTTCGGTGTGCACAGCTGTTGGTCGGGGCCCGCGTTGGCCACGGGATTGGCGGAATTGAACAGGGTGATGGTCACCTCGTCGCTGCTCAAGGGGTTCGCGCAACTGCCGTTGTTGATGGTCCAACGCAGCACGATCGGACCCACGCCCATACCGGTGATGGTGCTCGTCGGGCTCGTCGGCGTGGTGATGGTGGCCGTTCCGCTCACCAAGGTCCAGAGGCCCGTGGCGGGGAAGGTCGGCGTGTTGCCTGCGAGCGTGGCGGTGGTGGTCGGCGTACAGAGCTGTTGGTCCGGCCCCGCATTCGCCAGCGGTGCGTTCGCGTCGAAGAGGAAGATGGTCACCTCATCGCTCGGGGGTGTCACCGGGCAGGGACCGTTGCTCACGGTCCAACGGAAGGTATTGGCACCGACAGCGAGGCCGGTGATGCTCGTGGTGGGGCTGGTGGGATCCGCGATGGTTCCGCTGCCGCTCACCAAGGTCCACAGACCCGAGGCCGGAGGAGGAGCGCTGCTGGCTGACATGGTCGCCGCGGTCGTCGGTGTGCACAACTGCTGATCAGGACCGGCGTTGGCGGTGTTCACCGAGGGATCGAACCGTGTGATGGTGATCTGGTCGTTCGTGCTGCCGTTCGCGCATGGACCATTGTTCACCGACCATTGGAACACGTTGTTGCCGAAGCCCAGGCCGCTCACGGAGGTGTTCGGTGCATTCGGATCCGAGAATACGCCGCTGCCGCTGATCACGGTCCAGGTACCCACGGCCGGTGCCGTAGGAACGCTGCCCGCCAAGGTCGCCGTGGTCGATCCGCAGATCTGCTGGTCCGGGCCGGCGTTCGCATTCGGGCTGCCCGCTGAAAACACGGTCACCGTCACTTCATCCTGTGTGGTCGGCGGAGTGCAGGGTCCATTGCTGATGGTCCACCGGAAAACGTGCACACCGACCGGAAGTCCGGTGATCGTGGTGGATGGCCCGGCCGGTGTGGTGATCGTACCGGAACCCGACACCAACGTCCACAGACCCGTGGCGGGACCGATCAGCGCATTGCCGGTCAACGTGACACTGTTCGCGGGCGTGCAGATGCTCTGGTCCGGTCCGGCGGCGGCGGCCGTTTGCAGGTTGCTGTAGACCACGATGCGCACTTCATCCTGCGAAGGCGCGGCGCAAGGACCGTTGTCGATCGTCCACCGGAAGCGGTTCACGCCCACACCCAGGTTGGTCACGCCGCTCGTGGGCGAGTTCGGTGCCGTGATCGTTCCCGAACCGCTCACCAGGGTCCAAGTGCCCACTGCGGGTGCAGCAGCGTTGTTGCCCGCGAGCGTGGCACTGTTGGTGGGGAGACAGAGCTCCTGGTCCGGGCCCGCATTGGCGCTGGCCTGCGCCGGGTTGAAGCTCGTCACCGTCACCAGGTCGTTGCTGGTGCCGCACGTGCCGAAGTCCACCGTCCATCGGAAGACGTTCGCACCTTGGGACAGTCCGCTCACCGCGGTGGTGGGTGAAGCCGCATTGGCGAAGTTGCCGCTACCGGACACCACCGTCCAAGTGCCTTGCAGGCCCGGATAGGGGAACGAGGCCGCCAGTGTCGCATTCGGCCCGCAGACGCTCTGGTCGGGACCGGCATCGACCGGCGAGTTCGGCGGGGTCACCTGGATCGAATAGCCGAAGGCGTTCGTGCCCACGAGCGGACAGCCGTTGTCCTGCACGCTCACCGTGAACACATGATTGCCGATGTCCGCCACCGTGGGCGTCCAGCTGAAGGTGCCCGTGGGGAAGGGCGCACCGGCGGTGGTGAACGTGGCACCGACGATGCCGCTGTTCCAGGTCATCGTGACGGCTTGGCCTGCATTGGCGTCCGCACTGTTGATGGTGAAGTTCACGGGCGTGCCTGCGCACACCTGCATGGAATAGTTGTTCGTGCCGTTGATGCCCGTGGCCGTCGGAGCATTGTTGCCTGCGCACGCGCGCACCACGAACTGCACATCGCGTGTGGTCTCACCCACCAGCACACCGGCGCGGTACTCGCGCACCCGATAGGTCACCACGGACACCTGCTGCTGGCTCGGCGTGGCGGTCATCGTACCCGTGGCCGGGTTCAACACCACCGCATTGGCCCCACCCGTGGTGCGGATCGGCTGCGTGGCGGAGTAGTTGTTCGCGTAGGTGAGGTTGTTGCCGTTGGCGCCCCGCGCACCCACCAGCGCGTAGGCGAGCGAATCACCATCGGGGTCGATGGCGCCGGGCGTGTAGTTGATCTGTTGGCCCAGGCAGTAGAAGGGCGTGGGCGCGTTGGAGAAGGTGGGCGAATTGTTGCAGTAGTTGTTGGTGTTGTTCATCCGGGCCTCCAGGTAGAGGTCCTGATCACCCGGGTTCACCAACGAGGTGATCGCGTTGTTGCGGCAGCAGAGCGACCAGTTGAACACCCAGTCGTTGCCACCGCAGGCGGCGTAGGCCGAGAGGTCCACGATGCGCGTGTAGGTGTATTTCTGCACGCCGTAGGTACCGCTGGTGCTGTTGCAACGATCCACCTCGGACGGGCAGATCGGCGTGATCACCTGCACGGTGGGATTGATGCCGAAGCACTGCGTGAAGTTGGCGCCACACTGCGCCGACTGCACCCGGAACTGCAGGCCGTTGTTGCAGTT
>DASWWQ010000135.1:0-8051 GCA_036405935.1 Flavobacteriales bacterium | reverse complement strand
CGGAAACCGCCAAGGAGGCGCTGCGCCGTTCGATCAAGAACGAGATCGCCATGGCGGTGGAGGCGGCTTTCAGCGAACCCGAGATCACCGCCGACCTGGACCGTGAGCTGAACGACGTGTACCGTCAGCACGGTCCCATCGTCATCGATCCTCCGACGGCCAACACCAAGGAGATGCGCTTCATCGAGGCCATTAGCGATGGCATGCGCGAGAGCATGCGCCGCCACGGCAACCTGGTACTGATGGGGCAGGACATCGCCGAGTACGGTGGTGCGTTCAAGGTCACCGATGGTTTCGTGGCGGAGTTCGGCAAGGACCGCGTACGCAACACGCCGCTGTGCGAGAGCGCGATCCTCGGTGCGGGACTGGGCCTGAGCATCAACGGCATGAAGAGCATGGTGGAGATGCAGTTCGCCGATTTCGTCAGCGAGGGCATGACGCAGATCTGCAACAACCTGGCGAAGGCGCATTGGCGCTGGGGCCAGAACGCCGACGTGGTGGTGCGCATGCCCACCGGTGCGGGTTCCGGTGCAGGTCCGTTCCACAGTCAGAGCAACGAGGCCTGGTTCTTCAAGACACCCGGACTCAAGATCGTGTACCCGGCTTTCCCGAACGACGCCAAGGGCCTTTTGTGCGCGGCCTTCGAGGATCCCGATCCGGTGATCTACTTCGAGCACAAGAACCTCTACCGGTCGCTGAACGGTCCGGTGAACGAAGGTTTCTTCACGCTGCCGATCGGCAAGGCCAACCGGTTGCGTCAAGGCAACGACCTCACCATCATCACCTATGGCATGGGCGTGCATTGGGCCATCGAGGCCTTGGATGCGCAAGGCATACAAGCCGACCTCATCGACCTGCGCAGCCTGTTACCATGGGATCGGGATATGGTGCTCGACAGCGTGAAGCGTACCGGCAAGGCCCTGGTGCTGCACGAGGACACCTTGACCGGCGGAATTGGTGGGGAGATCTCCGCCGTGATCATGGAGGAGTGCTTCGAATACCTCGATGCTCCGGTGTTGCGCGTGGGCTCGCTGGATACGCCGGTGCCGTTCGCACATGCGCTGGAGGCGCAGTTCCTACCGAAGCAACGGTTGAAGGAGGCGCTGAACAAGTTGGTGAGCTACTGAGGCACACCGATCGTAACGCGCCGCAAAGGCATTCGGGCAACGTTCGAAGTTTCCCGGAACAGGTGCGGTGTGATGTCCATCGTTCACCGGGTGCAGGATCCCAACGGAACCGAGCGGGTCGTCGCACCTTCCGTCACAACGGGCGATCCGGGCTTCATGCAGCGGATACCTTGGGTGGTGATGGGGCACCGCAGCCCGATCGATAGGTCACCGTTCCATGTCGCAACATCATTTCCCTATCCACTATGGATCCAATTGGGCCGTCGCCCTGATCGCCTTGGCCTCCGTTCTTGGCAAGGTCCTGGACGAAAGCCCTGCACCCCAAGTGCCGCTCTTCAGTGAGGAAGGCTGCACCACAACGCCGCCCGCACCCGTGACCGGGGGTGGGGAGTCCTTACCGGTATCGGACTTCGTGGTCACCGTGGGCGCTGGGCCGGTATACCTGATGAACGGCCTGCAGAACGCCACGCTCAACCTCACCCGCGGGCAGACCTACACCTTCGATCTCAGTGCTTTCGGCGGGCAGCATCCGTTCGTGATCAACTCGAATCCGACGAACGCAGGGGGGACCATCCATGCAGGCCCGGCCTTCGGCACCATCATCAGCTTCACCCCGGACCTGGTGATGCCGTCCGTGCTCTACTACCACTGCACGGTGCATTTCGGCACCATGGCAGGTCAGATCAACCTCGTGAGTCCCTCCGTGCTGGTCTCACCGAAGGTCTATCTGGAAGGGCCCTATACCGGCGCGGCTCCACCCATGCGCGACGACCTTCGGGTGGGATCGCACCTGCCCTTGACCGAGCCTTATTCCGCGATGGGTTATTCCTATGTGGGTGGTGGAAGTGGATCGATGTCGGCATCCGTGTTGACCATTACGGGAAACAATGCCATCGTGGATTGGGTGGTGGTGGAACTGCGGAACAACAGCACTCCTTCCGCGGTCGTGGCTTCCGCACCGGCACTATTGCAGCGCGATGGGGATGTGGTGGGTACGAACGGCACATCGCCCCTGAGCTTGGCGATCTCATCCGGTACCTATCGATTGGCGATCCGCCATCGCAACCATCTCGGGGCGATGACGCTGAACGGCGTGCCGCTTTCCTCCGTGACCACGGTGGTGGACCTGACCGATCCGGCCACGGTCACTTTCGGCACGGATGCGCAGAAGACCATAGGAGGTGTACGTGCACTGTGGATGGGCGACACCAATTTCAATGGATCCCTGGCCTATACGGGAAGCGGTAACGACCGTGACCCCATCCTGGTCAGCGTGGGAGGCATCGTTCCGACGAACACCGTGCCCGGCTATCTCCCCGCTGACGTGGATTTGAACGGTGTGGCCAGTTACACCGGAGCGAACAACGACCGTGATCCGATCCTGGTGAACATCGGTGGCATCGTGCCCACGAACACGCGGCTGCAGCAGTTGCCTTGAGCAGGTTGTCGAGCAGTGCTTCAGCCAGGGTGGCGGTGGTGTTGGCCTTGCTTTCTACCCGAGTGCGTACCCCGTTTCCGCCCGTGGTTCCTGCTTATGCAGGAACTTCACGGTGCTGAAGAACTTGTAGTACATGCGGCGCGTGAATTCGCTGCGTTGCACACCGCCCGCCCGGAACGCCCTGCGATGCCCCCACCAAACGGCGTGGAGGGTGCCGAAGAAGAGGAAGGAATAGAGCAACAGCGTGAAGGCGCGGTTGTAGAAGCCCTTGCCCTGGAAGAGGGTCCACAACCTTTCGTTCTGGAACTTGATGTGGTGCGCCTCATCCATGAGGATATCGGTGCAGATCGATCGCAGCAGCGGGCATTCGGTGGCGTCGTGCAGGGCCTGGTAGAAGACCTGCGCGGCACTTTCCACGATGATCACCGTGATGGTCCACAGTTCCATGCTGGTGTTGAGGTAGCGCACCTTGCGGAAGAGGGTGTCGCCCCAGTCGCTGCGGGCGCGTTGCTCACCCAAGCGATCGATATAGGTGCCGAGGTTGCTGCCGTGCTTCTGTTCCTCGCGGATGAAGAGCTGCACGGCCTCCACGTATCCGGGATCGCCGATGCGGGTGGCGTATTTCCGCGCGGCGGCGAGCAGGTGCCGGCCATCGCTCGTTTCCCCGAGCTGCCAGGCCTTCAGCGAATACAGGATCTTCCGCCGTTCGGTGTCCGACACCTGCGGTTGCTGGTCGAAGTCGATCCGCTGGAGCGTGAGGTTGTGCTGGAAATGCTGCTTCCAGAAGGCGGAGGTGTGGATCATGGCATGCGGCTGCACACCAAGAACACGGGAGCTCGTCCGCTATTGTGGGGGGCGGACGATCTAACTTTTGTTGGCGGATTCAGCGCGCCACGGTCACGGTGGTCACCACGGTGGTCTCGTTGCTGCGTTCGTGGTCCTTCATGACCACACGTCCGGTCCTAACGCTGCTGATGGGCCAGGTGGTGCGCAGGTCCACGGTGTACAGGCGTTCGTCGCGCACATCGAACCGCATGGCGTTGAAGGCCTGCTTCATCTCGGCCTCCGCTTTCTTCTTCGCTTGGGGATCATCGGTCATGGTGCTCACCACCATCTGCATCATGTTCTTCATCTGCGCCATGAAGGACGGGATGTCGTACCGGAGTTCTCCGCGGACGACGGCCTGTTGCTCCCAACGGTCGATGCGCTGGATGCTCATCAACGTGGTCACATGCATGCTGTCCACACTGGCGCCGAAGGGGTCGCGGCCATACTGTTCGATGCGGACGGTATCGCCCTCCACCATCTGCTTGCCGTAGGGGAAGGTGATGTAATCGATCACATCGCTGAAATAGCCCTGCACGTTCTCCTGGGAATCGAAGACCTTCAGGATCGGTAACATCACCATACCGAACATCGACGCCTGGTCGGGCTGTTCCGCCTTCATGCGCGTGAGCACTTCCTCGAAACTGTTCTTCACCACCCGCTGCACCTCCTCCCAGTTCTGCAGGGTCGGTTCTCCGGTGATGCGATCCACCGCATAGCGCAGGTTCATCTTGGTGATCGGGGTGGAGGTACATCCGGTGCCTTTCATCAGCTTGTCGGCCTGGCGCAGCACGATGTTGTCGTACTCGAGCCGAAGGATGAAGGACTTCGCATCCTCGTTCACCACGCGCGCCTTCACTTCCAGCACTTCACGGTCCTCGGTGGCGGTGCCGTTCTCCGTTGCGGTGGTCACCGTGTTGATCGTGAGCGTCCGGCTGTCACCCACCTTCCATCGGGGCACCAGGAACAGGCTGGGGTCCTGTGCGGAGGCGATGGACAGCAGGCAGCAGAAGAGCGGAAGTAGGAGCTTGCGCATGGGGTGGAGGATCGGTGTCCGGGAAAGATCGCCGCTTTGCTCCGGCGCTGCAAATCGGGATGCTCGTTGGCCGTTGCCGAACCACGCGTGTCCGGATTCCGAGCGCCTCAGCATCTCGGCGATGCGTTTGCCCAGCGTGGGTGCGGTCTTCGCGCTGTTCAGCCAGATCAGGATGGAGCGTTTCATGCCCGGGCGTAGCGCCTCCCACTTCGCCTTGAACTCCGGCAGCAAGTCGAAGGTCTCCTCCAGCGCTTCCGGCAGGTCCATCGCGTCCGGTGCGGGGTTCCTCCAGAGAACCAGGGATACCGTATCGCCCACCTTCACCTGGGCCCGTTTCCGCAGGTCGGCGCCGAGCACGATCACGTGGATACCGCTTTTCGTGGGCATCAGTGCGCGGTCCATGGTCACGCCGTTCACCGTTCCGAGGATGCGGACCGTGCCCTTGCGACCGAAGAGTTCCTGCACATCATGCGGGAACTCCACATAGGACCATGCATACGGCCCATCGAATTTCTCCACCGTCCCGGTGAAGCTGATGCGGTCCTTCGATGTTCTGCGCGGGGGGGCCACGATGCACTTGATGCTGGAAGCGTCAGTACCAGTAGAAGTAGGGCAGCCCCCAGTCGCCCACCGGAGCGCCACCTTTGCTGTTCAAGGTGCGCCAGAAGAGCTTGGCCCCGCGCAGATACACGCTCACCCGGAATCGTTCCCCGTGGACGGTGGTGAGCACCATCACCCTTTCGATGGACGAGTACCGGCCTTTGCGCACATCCGTCCAACGCACCATGCGTTCCTTTCCGAAGGCGCCGGTGACATGGAAGTGTTCGTCCGCCAGGATCACTCGGTGCTGGAGTCCGTAGAGGAGGCACATCGTTCCGATCCCACCGAACAGAATGGCCATCACAACGGTGGAGATGATCCAGAACAGGAGCTTTTCCGGATGAAGGAACAACATGACGGGATACGGCACGAAAAGCAAGAGGCAAAACGCACCGATGATCGTGTAGGACCGGGGCATCCGAAGATGGCTCAGTCCGTCGCGGGTCTCCGCATGCTTCGGATCCGTACCGCGTTCGTACAGGGCGTCGATGCCTTGTTCCAGGCCGGGGATGTGCATGGTGCTATCCTCCGGCCTTCTTCGCCTTGTAGCCTTTTTCGGTGAGGAAGGCCAGCACTTTGTCGCGGTGATCGCCCTGCAACAGGATCACGCCGTCCTTGGTGTTGCCCCCCACCCCGCACTTGCTTTTCAAGGTGCGGCCGAGGTCCTCCAGGTCATCACCCTTGCCCACGAAGCCCACGATGCGCGTCACCTCCTTGTTGCCCTTCAGGCGATCGAGATGGATGCGTAGGTCCTGCTGTTGGGGAGGCAGGGTGGAGGGTGCACGGTCTCCGAAACCCGAGACCCGCGTGTTGGGGTTGGTGCTGTAGACCAAGCCACCGGTGGGACGCTTCTTCATGGATCGATCCTGTGTGGCGAAGGTATCCCCACAACGGCAAAAGCCCCGGTCGACGCCGAGGCTTTTGCTTCCTGGATCGGTCCTCACTGCACGATGAAGCGGATGACGGATCGTGCTTCCGTGCTCAAGATGACGGCCGAGTACGTCCCGGGGGTGAGACGCCCGGAGAGATCCAGATGGTGCCGGGCGTTGGCACCGAACGTGGCTCGTTCGGTGTGTACTATGCGTCCCGAGACATCCACGACAGTGATGTCAGTGACGTTCGCAAGACCGCGGTTCTCAAGGACGAACGTACCGTTGCTCGGGTTGGGAAGGAGACGGAACAGGTCGTCGCGGCGCTCCACGATGCTCGAGGCGGCCTGCACCTCGACGGTATAATCCTCGCTCTGTCCATAGCTGCTGAACCAAGCGCAACCGTTGTCGGTGGCATCGTACGAGAAGGTCTTCACGAAGCGGACCCGTGAGGTACCGATGAGGGCGTCGATGGGAACGGTGAACGATCCGGTCGTTTCCGTATCGCAGTTGTCACCCACGATATCGGCCAGTTCCACATGCGTCTCGAAGATGAAGTCGCCATCCCAGTCGAAGTTGGCGGCCAGCTGGTTCGGTGGTGTTCCTCCGGTGTAGCCACTGGCCGTAACGGAATAGGTGCCTCCGGCCTCCAGATGGGCGGTCATCGCGGTGAAGTCCTCATGCGCGGGCGCAGCGGATGTGCCGGGGGAGGTGTTGTCGATATCCGCGAAGGCCAGACGGCAGATGGGCTCGACACCGAGCGCGAACACGTCCGGTACACAGTATTCCTGCGCATGCACACGCTCGGCGGCGCTTGCAAGAAGAGCGGACACCACGGCCAATGCATGAAAGGAGAGGGTAGGGGTTCTGGTCATGTCGTGAAATTAGCGACCCCGTTCGGGTGGCGAACGCCTGGATCCCCGGAAATGGAAAAGCCCCGAGCGGACCCGGGGCTTTTCAGAGGAGAGGACGATAGGGTTCAGCCGAAGGTCACCTCCAAGGTGATTTCCGCATTGATCAGGCGCGAGATCACGCAGTATTTCTTGGCTTCCTCGGCGATACCCTCGAAGGTGGCCTGGTCGATGCCGGGCACCTTGCCATGGAGCTTCAGGTGGATCTTGGTGACGGTGGGTGCGCCGTTCACCTGATCGAGGGTTACGATGGCTTCGGTGGACAGGTCCTCGGCGGTATGACCGGCCTTGGTGAGGTTGGCGGCCACCGACATCGTGAAGCAGCCGGCATGCGCTGCTCCGACGAGTTCCTCGGGGTTGGTGCCCTTGCCGTTCTCGAAGCGGGTCATGAACGTGTAGGGGGCGTTGTTGAGCACGCCGCTTTGGGTGCTCAAGGTGCCGGTCCCGGAGCGGAGGTCGCCTTTCCAATGGGCTTTCGAGGTGCGTTCCATGGTGCTTTGGGTTTGGGACGGCCAAGCTACCCATCGAAGCGATCGGCCGTGCGGCAAGCGGAAGGGCCTGGGTGCGGGAGCATTCCTGACGAGCCGGATCGAACGATGGATCGGGTCCTTGATATATATATCAATATCCAGGCTTTGCGCGTGATGAACGGTTTTATTCAAATCGAACAATTGAATGGATAAGTACAGTGAATACGGATCAAATGAACATGTTGATCGAGTTATCAACGATCGAAACCCATGGATCTTCGAAGCGTAGGAAAGCGTCCCATCCATTGATCCATGCCAAGCTCTCCCCGCATGGTATCGACCGCATCATTCCGGTCGTTCACCACCTTTTCGATCCTTCCTTTCATCGCCGTGGGACTTTCATCGCCTGCCGAACTCCGGGCCCAATCGGTCCAGAACGGTGATTTCGAAGGCGCGGCGGCCAACTGGGGCTGTTCGCCGAACATCATGCTCCAACTGCTGTCCGGCGGGGCGGACCTCATCAATCTCGTTGATATGCTCGGGGGTGGCTTGAACGCCTTCAGCACCGCCGATGACTCGCGGCTCTGCCAGACCGTGGAGGGTTTCGAGATCGGGCGCACCTACTATCTCGGGTTCCATGCCACACGCGCTTTGCTCTCACCGGCCTCCGTGGGCGTGCGTGTTCGGGTGGACGGCACCTCCTTGGACCAGACCTTCAACCGCAGCGGGGCATGGGGAATGAGCTACAGCCAAGCCACGTTCACGGCCACCGCCA
>DASWWQ010000134.1:0-35625 GCA_036405935.1 Flavobacteriales bacterium | reverse complement strand
GATTCGAACCCCCGATACCTGTTACAGTATACGCACTTTCCAGGCGCGCGCCTTAAACCACTCGGCCATCTCTCCTTGTCCTGCGGAGCGCTCGGAAGCACTCCGTTCCGCCCACCCTCAGCGGGCTGCGGGCCGCGAAAGTAAAGAAAGCGTCGTCCCGGTGGTGCCGCCGCTGATCTCCCCGCATAGGTCCATGGGGAATCGGCGTTCCACTTCCGTTGGGGGATGTCCCTGTCCGAAGAGGAACATCAACTTGGTGATCGCGGCCTCCAAGGTCATATCCCCGGCCCCCACCACGCCCATGGCCTCCAAGGCCCGGCTGGTCTCATAACGGCCTTGTTCCACTTGGCCGCCCACGCACTGGGTGGCGTTGATCAGCACGATGCCTTTGGAGCGGGCGTGCCGAAGGGCTTCCAGGAAGTCGGGGGCCGTCGGGGCATTGCCGCTGCCGAAGGTGGTGATCACCGCTCCTTTGAGGCCGGGGGTGTCCAAGGCATGGCGCACCCAAGCACCACTGATGCCGGGGAACAGCCGGATCACCCCCACTTGGGCATCCAGCGTGGTATGGACGCGCAGGCCACCGGTGCGTCGGGGCAGTATGGCCTGGCGATCATAGCGGATGTGCACGCCAGCCTCGGCCAGCACCGGCCAGTTGGGGGAGCGGAAGGCCTCGAAACGTTCGGCGTGCACCTTCACCACCCGGTTGCCGCGGTAGAGGCTGTATTCGAAGTACACCGCCACCTCGGCCACCACCGGCCGATCCTCATGGCGCGCGGCGGCGATCTCGATGGCGGTCAGCAGATTCTCCTTGCCGTCCGTACGGATGGTGTTCAACGGCAATTGGGAGCCGGTCAGGATCACCGGCTTATCCAGTCCTTCGAGGAGGTAGCTGAGGGCACTGGCCGTGTAGGCCATGGTATCGCTGCCATGCAGCACCACGAAGCCGTCATGCTCGCCATAGGCATCACCGATGATCGTGGCGATGCGCGCCCAGTCCTTGGGGCGCATGTCGCTGCTGTCGATGGGCTTTTCGAAGGCCTGGGTGGTGAGGGTTACGCCCATCCGCTCCAGTTCCGGCACCTGGTCCTCCAGATGTTCGAGGTCCATGGCGCGGAGGGCCCCGCTGCGGGCATCGCTCATCATACCGATGGTGCCGCCGGTGTAGATGATCAGGATGCGGGGGCGGTTCATGCGCCGAAGAGCTTGAGGGCGTTGGCCGTGGTGATGCGGGCGATCTCGTCCACGGAAGACGAGGTGGCTTGTGCGAGGGCCTCGGCGATATGCGGGATGTAGGCACTCTCGTTCCGCTTACCGCGGTACGGTACAGGGGCCAGGTACGGCGCGTCCGTTTCCAGGATGCAGTGCGCAGGACCCAATTCCTGCATCACCGCCGCCAGTCCGCTCTTCGGATAGGTGATCACCCCGCCGATGCCCAGCAGGAACCCGCCGAGATCGATGATGGCACGGCCTTGTTCCACCGTGCCGGTGAAGCAGTGCAGCACGCCGTTCAAGCGCTCGTCGTTCTCGTCCTCCAGGATCCTGAAGAGCTCCTGGAAGCTCTCCCGGCAATGGATCGCCACGGGCAGCCCGAGCTGCTTGGCCCATTTCAGATGTGTGCGGAACACCTCCTCCTGCTGCGGCAGGAAGGTCTTGTCCCAATACAGGTCGATACCGATCTCCCCCACGGCCCGGTAACGACCGGTCTGGAGAAGCTGTTCCACCTGCGCCATTTCCCGGGTGGGATCGGCCGTAACGGAGCACGGGTGCAGGCCCATCATGGGGAAGCACAGGTCGGGATGCGCTTCACAGAGCGCGTGCATGCCCTCCACGCTGGTGCTGTCGATGTTGGGCAGGTAGAACCGCTTGACGCCGGCCTCCAGTGCGCGTTGCAGCAGCTCATCGCGGTCGCTGTCGAACTGCTTGTGGTAAAGATGCGCGTGGGTGTCGATGTACATCGCGGCGAAGGTAGCGGAGTGCCTTGGCGCGGAACCTCACGGCGATGGAGCAACTTTGCGCCGCCCATGAAGATCCTCGTCGTCCGCTTCAGTTCCATCGGTGACATCCTATTGACCTCACCGGTGCTGCGCTGCATCAAGCAGCAGGTCACGGGTGCCGAGGTGCATTTCCTGACGAAGCGCTCCTTCGTGGACCTCGTGTCGCATTCGCCTCATGTGGATCGGGTGCATGCCTATGCGGATTCCCTCGGCGAGGTGATCCCCGCGCTTCGCAAGGAACGCTTCGACCTGGTGGTGGACCTTCACCACAACCTGCGCACCCGACGCGTGAAGACGGCCTTGGGCCGACCGGCGAAGAGCTTCCCCAAGCTCAATATCGAGAAGTGGCTTCTGGTGAACTTCAAGATGGACCGGATGCCGCGCATCCATGTCGTGGACCGCTACCTCTCCACCGTGGAGCATCTGGGGGTGAAGAACGACCAACGGGGTTTGGAACTGTTCATTCCGCCGGAGCGCGAGGTGTCCTTGGCCTCCTTGCCCCAGTCCCACCAAGCGGGTTTCATCGCGCTGTGCATCGGCGGTGCGCATTTCACCAAACGCCTGCCGCCGCATCGGCTCGTGGAGCTGGCGCAAAAGCTCAACGGGTCCATCGTGGTCATCGGTGGACCGGAGGATCGGGCCGTGGCACGCACCATCTGCGATACCATCGGTCCGCGCGTGTTCGATGCCACGGGGAAGTACGATCTGCTCGGTAGTGCATCCCTCATCCGCCAGGCGCGTGCAGTGATCGCGCACGATAGCGCCGCCATGCATGTGGCCTGCGCCTTCCAGCGTCCGGTGATCAGCGTGTGGGGCAATACGGTGCCGCTGTTCGGCATGGGACCCTACATTCCCGGGCATCCCGAACGGGCCCATATCGCCGAAGTGGAGCTTCCCTGCCGGCCTTGTTCCAAGATCGGCCACGACCATTGCCCCAAGGGCCACTTCCATTGCATGGAGAAGCAGGACCTGGCGCGGATCGCCGGACTCGCGGGTTGAACCTTACGCGTCCAGCTCGCCGGCGATCACGTTCATGCTGCTCATGGTGATGATGGCATCACTGAGCAATCCACCCTTGATGATCTCGGGGAAGGCCTGGTAGTAGATGAAGCAGGGACGGCGCATGTGCAGCCGGAAAGGGGTGCGCCCACCATCGCTCACGAGGTAGAAGCCCAGTTCGCCGTTGCCGCCCTCCACCGCGTGGTACACCTCGCCCACGGGCACTTCGGTCTCGCCCATCACGATCTTGAAGTGGTAGATGAGCGCCTCCATCTGATTGTAGACCTCCTCCTTCGGTGGCAGCACCCAATCGGGCACATCCGCCTGGAAGGTGGTCTTATCGCTCATCTTGTCCAGTTTCTCCGTGGCTTGACGGATGATGCTGAGGCTCTCCCACATCTCGCCCTGGCGGACCATGAAGCGGTCGTACACATCGCCGCTCTGGCCCACGGGAATGGTGAAGTCGAAATCCTCGTATGAGCTGTACGGGTCGGAGGTGCGTACGTCGTAGTCGATACCGCAGGCCCGCAGGTTGGGACCGGTGAAGCCGTAGGCCAAGGCCTTATCGGCCGGGAAACCGCCGCAGTTGATGGTGCGGTCCATGAAGATGCGGTTGCGCACCAGCAGCTTCTCGAACTCCTTCAGCACGGGTGGAAGCTCCTTGAGCAAGGCCCGGATCCGGGTCCAGGCCAGATCGGTGAAGTTCCTTTCGAACCCGCCGATGCGGCCCATGTTGGTGGTGAGGCGCGCCCCGCAGATCTCCTCGTAGATCTCGTAGATCTTCTCGCGCCACTGGAACACGTAGAGGAAGGGCGTGGTGGCACCGACGTCCTGCCCGATGATGGTGTTGCAGATGATGTGGTCGGCGATGCGCGCCAGCTCCATCGTGATCACCCGCATGTACTCCACGCGTTTGGGCAGTTCGATGCCGCAGAGCTTCTCCACGGTCATGTGCCAGCCCATGTTGTTGATCGGCGAACTGCAGTAGTTCATCCGGTCGGTGAGCGTGGTGATCTGGTAGAACGGGCGGCGCTCGGCGATCTTCTCGAAGGCGCGGTGGATGTAGCCGATCGTCTGTTCGGTGCCGAGGATGATCTCGCCGTCCATCGTCAGCACGTTCTGGAAGATGCCGTGCGTGGCCGGGTGCGTGGGACCGAGGTTCAGCGTGGTCAGCTCGCGCATGTCCGCGCCGTCCACCTGGTCGCGCTTCCAGTAGTCGGGGGTTACGATCTCGCTCATCGGCCGAACATGCTGTCGTTCTTGTCGTGACGGGTGGGATCCTCCAAGGGATAGTCCTTGCGCATGGGGAAGGCGGGGAAGTCCTCCATGTTCAGGATGCGCTTCAGGTTCGGATGCCCGGTGAAACGGATGCCGTAGAAATCCCAGGTCTCCCGCTCCATCCAGTTGGCGGTGGGCCACAGGCCCGTGGCGGTGGGGATCTCGGGGTGCGCCATCGGCAACCAGGTCTTCACCCGGAGGCGGTGCCCGTTGCGCATGCTGTGCAGGTGGTAGACCACGGCCAGCTCCATGGCCTCACCGGGGTGGTGCATGCCGCACAGCGAGGTGAGGAAGTTGAAGTCGAACTCGTTCTTCAGGATGCCCAGCACCTCGATGATGCGGGCGGCCTTCACATCCAGGCGCACCACATCGTGGAAACGCTCGTGGGCCAGAAGGTCGTTGTCCAATGCGGTCCGCAGACGATCGATGATCCGCTGGTCGCGCTCGGTGTGTTGGGCGAAGCTGGGCACGGTCAGTCGATCTTGTACTTGGTCATCAGGTCCTCGTACTCCTTGCTGTAGCGGCGGCGCAGGCTCTCGTTCTTGGTCAGCTCCTGGATCTTCAGGATGCCGTCGATCACCTGTTCCGGACGGGGAGGGCAGCCGGGGATGTAGACATCCACGGGAATCACCCGGTCGATGCCCTGTAGAACGCTGTACGTGTCGAAGATGCCGCCGCTGCTGGCGCAGGCACCCATGCTCAACACCCATTTGGGTTCGGCCATCTGGGTATACACCTCACGCAGCACGGGGGCCATCTTCTTGGCGATGGTGCCCATCACCATCAGCAGGTCGCTTTGGCGCGGGCTGAAGCTGAGGCGTTCCATGCCGAAGCGGCTGAGGTCGTAGTGCGCGCCCATGGTGGCCATGAACTCGATGCCGCAGCAGCTGGTGGCGAAGGGCAAGGGCCAGAGGCTGTTGGCACGGGCCAAGCCGATGGCCTTGTCCACGCTGGTGGCGAAGAAGCCGGAGCCCGTGTGGCCTTCGGGCGGTGCCACGATCGTGGGTTTGCCTCGTTCAGGTGCCGGCTGGATCGGATTTCGGGTATCGCTCATGCTGTTGCTTCACATCGGCCCCACGGGATCATTCCCACTTCAAGGCCCCTTTCCGGATCACGTAGTAGAACCCCGCCAGCACGAAGCCGATGAAGAGCACCATCTCGATGAAGCCGATCATGCCGAGCTGCTTGAAGTTCACGGCCCAAGGGTAGAGGAAGATCACCTCCACGTCGAAGAGCACGAAGAGGATGGCGATGAGGAAGTACTTCACGGAGAAGGGGGCGCGGGCATTCCCTTGGGGCTCGATGCCGCACTCGAACGTGGCGTCCTTGCTGCGGCCGTGACGCTTGGGACCGAGCTTGGAGGCGGCGAACAGCGCCACGCCCACGAAGCCCACCGCGATGAGCGTCTGGATGATGATCGGCAGGTAGTCGGCGGGTGAGCTCATGCGCTTCGTCGGCCGTGGAGGCCTTCGTGGCAAATGTAAGCTTAGCACCGTTCGGCGCCGACCATCGCTATGCCGCCTCCCGGTCGCTTGCGCAGGATAGGGAACGACGTTCAGCACGTTCCTGCGCTGCTTGGGACATGGTGCGGCCGGTGAGATGGCCCTCCACCCAGACCAGCGGATCGAAATGGTCGAAAACGGCTCCTTCCAAGGGGTCCTCGGCCAACTCCACGAGCTCCCCATGCAACTGCGCCAAAAGGTTGTGCACCTCCTCGGCCTGTTCGGCCTTCAGTCGACGGTGCACGAAACGCAGGATGGCTTCCTCGCAACGGAAAGTGCGTTGGTGGGCCTTCAAGTGGCGCTCCGTGTTGCGCAGGGCGTACACCAGGAGGTCACGCCGATCCAGTTCCAGCAGCAACAGCACATTGAGCAGCCTCGCCAACGCGAAGAGCTCACGATGGTGTTCGATGCCCGGTTCGTTCAGCAGGCGGTGGCTCCAGCGCAGCGCCTCCTCTGCACGACCATGCCCCAAAAGCACCCATGCCGCCTGGAACTGTATGCCGGCCTTGCGCAAGGTGCTGAGTCGGTCATGATAGTGCTCCAGACCGGCTTCAGCGGCCGCCAGTTTCTCCACCGCCTTGTCGAAGCGGCCGGCGCGGGCCCAGAGCGTCAGTTCCAAGCTGGTGCCCATGGCGAAGACCTTCAGCTCGAGATCGGGCGAGGGAGCCTGGGGCAGTTGCAGGGGCAGTTTGCGGAACTCCTTCAGCAGTTCCAACGCCCGTTCATGCCGTCCCGCCCGCATGTGCAGATAGGCCAGATTGCTCAACACACCGAAGAGGAGGTTCGGTTCCTCTTGTGCCCACCCGGCGCCAGGACGCAACAGTTCCGCGTTGCATTCCAGCTCCGTGATGCTCGCTTGCGCATCACCCAAGGCATAGGCCAAGGCCGCACGCACATGATGGTAGAGGTAGCGGGACCGTGCGGAAGCGGGTATCCGACCGTTCTCCAAGAGCGGGTTCCGACGGATCTCCTCAAGTTCGCTCCGGTCCTTTTCCGTGCGGGCCTTGCCCCTGCGATAGAGCGTAAGGAAGGTCCTGCTCTTCAACTGCCATAGCGCTTCGTGCAGTTCCCATTGCAGAAGATGTTCCTGTGCCGTCCCCGCCAAGGTCCCCAGGGTTTCCGGGGTGGCCTCGCCGTAATTGGTGCGCTCGAGCAAGCGGTGCTCCCACTCCACCACCTGTAGAAGGATGCTGTGCTTCTCGTGTTCCTGGGCCAGTGCGCGTACACTGCGCAGCATCCGCTCGGCCTCGGGATACAGGCCGCGTGCGTGGAGGATCTCCGTCTGGTGCAGGGTGCGACGTAGCCGCGCGTCCACGGAACTCTCCGCATGGAAAGCATCCAGGCTCAACAGGATGGTCTCGTAGAGCCGCCGTTTCGCGATGGCGAAGTGCTTCACGAAAGGAGCATCGGAAAAGGCCTTGCGCAGTGCGCGTTCGTCATATTGTTCCATGGCGGCCACGGCATCGAACAGTTGGGCGTGGTTGCCGGTGGCACTGTTGCCCGAATGCCGGGCCAGATAGAGCTTGAAGTACCGTTTCTCCGGCCGGGTCATGGATCGGATCAAGCGGTGTACGTGATCCTGTCTCTCCTGTGCCATGGGGGTGGTGTGTGACAGAAAGCTAGTGCAGCCCCCGGACCGGCGTTAGCGCGCCTTCGGGAACGGTCCGCCGGGATGCAGGAGCGGTACGGAGTGTCCGGAAGAAAAAAGACCCGGGTGCTGACCCGGGTCCATACTTCCATGCAGGGTGCCGATCAAGGCTTCTTTTTCTTGCGAGGACCTTCGTTGTCACCAAGGTCGTCCCCGTCATCGGAGATACCGCCATTGGCCGGGTCCGTGGTGTTCACCGAACCCGTGCTATCGGTACTGCAGCGCGTATCGGGCTCCGTCGTGTTCTCCTGTACCGGGACCAACACCTCTTCCTTGGTGCACGCAGTTGCGAGCAACAAAAGGCCGAGCAGGATCTGGAACTGGAGGGAGCGGAGGGGACGCACGATGGGGAGCGCTTTACGGTACGAATATAGGTGGAATCCCGCGCTCATGCAAATCCTGCGGAGCAGCAGGTCGGTGATGTTTGGTGGGGAGGTCGATGAGCACTTGGGTGCCGGTGGCCCCCTCCGTCCGCACCTGCTCGGGGCCCGTGATGCGGATATCAGCCAGGTCCAAGCGCCGCAGTACATCCGCTCGTCCTTTGGTGATCTCGATCCCGCGGGAGATATGGTCCCCTTCGGCCCCGTTCTTCAAGGCAATGCTCCTTTCTATGCCGATGCCGTCGTCGGCGATGCGCACCCGCACCCGCTCGTTCGGCAGGGGCGAGACCACGATGGTGACCAGGCCGGGTCTTCCGGTGGGCAGGATACCGTGCCAGATACTGTTCTCCACGTATGGCTGGAGCATCATGGCCGGGATGTCGATGTCACGGGTATCCACACCCGGTCGGATGTTCACCTCGTAGCGGAACTTGTCCTTGAACCGCATATGTTCCAGCAACAGGTACAGTTCCAGACGGGCCAGTTCCTCATGCAGGGTCACCGTATCGCTCTGGCTGGCATCAAGGTTCTTCCTGATGAGCTTGGCGAAGCTGGTGAGGTAGCGGTTGGCGGCGGTCCTGTCCTGGCGGTTGATGTAGTACTGGATGCTGTTGAGCGCATTGAAGATGAAGTGACGGTTCATGTTGGCGTTCAGCGCCTGCTGCTCCAGTTGCAGCATCCGTGAACGCAACATCAATTGGCGGGTCTTCTCGCGCCGGGTGCGGCGCACATGCCGATAGTGCACCAGGGCCGTACCCGAGGCCAGGAGCACCAGGCCGCATCCCACGAAGAACCACCAACGGAGCCAGAAGGGTGGAGCGATATGGAAACTGAAGCGCTGTACGGGTCCCCAAGCACCGGGCCGATCGGTGGCACGCACCTCGAAGGTGTACTCGCCGTGCGGCAGGTTGGAGTAGGTGGCGAACCGCGCATCGGTGGCGGGGAGCCAGCCCGGGTCGAATCCTTCCAAGCGGTACTGGAAACGTACCCGCTCCGCATCGGAAAGGGCCACGGCCGTATAGTCGAAGGTGAGGTGGTTCTTGCGGAACGGCAGTTTCAGGCCCATCGGCAGGCCGGTGCGCTCGGACAGGCTGTCGCTCATGGTGCTCCAGTCCGTGGGCAGCAGGAAACTGCGGATGCCGGTGATGTGTGCGTTCAAAGCTTCCTCGGATCCGGGTGGGGGGCCGCGATCGGGATCGTGGAGCACGAGGCCACCATTGGTCCCGAAGAACAAACGCTGCCGGGCGTCACGGAAGGAGGCATTGAGGTTGCTTTCCATGCCCCGTAGACCATCGTCCGTGGTGAAGTGTTCGAAGAGGTCGGGTCGTACCAGCAGGCTGTCGGGGTCGAAATGATAGAGGCCGCTGTTGGTGCCTACCCAGAGGTCGCCTGCGGCATCGCTGAGCAGCGATCCGATGTAGTTGGAGCCGAAATCCGCCCCGAGCTTCACGGTGACCGTCCGTTCGCCATCGATGCAGTTGAGGCCGTTGGCCGTTCCGGCCCAGATCCGACCGTGGCGGTCCGGATGGATGCAGAACACGGTGTTGTCGCTCAGGCCGTCTGGTGCGCTCCACCGCTGTGTCGTGGTGCCGGATAACCGGACCAACCCTTGGTCGGTGGCCAGCCACAAGGACCCATCACGGGTCTCGGTGAGCGCTCGGACCGCCCTGAGGGGGACGTCGCCGGACCTGGAGAGGGTTTCCACTTGCCCTTCCGGAGCCAAGCGTACAAGCCCGTCACGTGTGCCGCACCACAGGGTGCCATCGGCGGTGCGGTGCAAGGCCAGCACCCTTTGCCCTCGAAGCTGCCAGGCGCTGTCGAGCGGAACCACCTTGCCGCGCACCACCTTGGCCAAGCCTTCGCTGGTACCGAACCACAGGGCGCTGTCCGGTGTGGCCAAGGCGCACCAGACGGTGTTGTTGGGCAATCCGTCGTTGGTGGTGATGATGGCCATCCCATCGGAACGGCAGATGCCGCTTCCATAGGTGCCGAGCCAGATGTCCTTGCGATGATCGGCCACCATGCACATCACGAGGTCGCTGCACAGGCCGTCCTTGATGGTGAAGGTGACGAAGCGCTCCCCGGCATATCGCAGCACGCCCGCTCCATCGGTGCCCAGCCAGATGCCCCCGCTGCGGTCCTGGAAGAGCCCCCAGATGTTGTCGTTGGGCATCCCCTGATGCACGGTGTAGGTACGGATCCGGGTACCGTCGAGCACGTTGACACCGAACTTGGTGCCGATCCATAGTCGGGCGTCCCGGTCCACCATCAGGGAGCGGACGTTGTTCTGGGAAAGGCCGTTCTCCGGATCGTAGGTCCGAAGGCTGCCGTCCACACCGAGGCCGATGACACCATCGCCGTAGGTACCTACCCAGATGGTACCATCATGGCCCAAGGCCAATGCGCTGACCGAGCTGCCTTCCACGGCCTCCACTTGTTCGCACTTCCCTTCACGCCAGCGGAGCAGCCCGTTCCGCAGTCCGATCAGCAGTCCTCCGTCGGGGAGGGCCAACAAGGCCCGGACACTGGTCGCCGTGTCGGCCGGATAACCGCTCAAGGGTGCGATGATGCCTTGGTGGGAGCTCAACACCCCGGCTCCATCGGTCCCGATGAGCACATCCCCGTTGCGCGTCTCGGCCAAGGCCAACATGCGCCGGTCGTGGGCGATCGGTGGCAGCGGAACGGTACGGAGGCGATGCCCGTCGAAGGTGGCGAGGTGGGCGCCGCAGGCCATCCATATCAGGCCATCGCTCGTGCTCAGCAACGCATTCACCTGGGCATCGGGCATGCCTTCCTGCAACGCATAGTTGGTGAATTGATCCCCATCGAAACGACTGGCCCCACCGAGGGTGCCGAACCAGAGGTAGCCCTGCTGGTCCTGTGCCATGCAACGCACTTGGCTTTGGGCCAGGCCATCCCGGGGCGTGTAGGAACGGAAGCCGTATTGCTGGGCGACCGTGCCCACACCGATCGCGGCTGCAAGGATCGCCGCCGGGAGGCGCAGGCGCATCGATCAGAACGTATTGATCATGGCAAGGAAGTCGGGCAGTCGGCGGCGGCTCACGGGTATCAACGCCCCGCTGTCCAGCAGGGCCATGTTGCCCTCGCTACGGCTGAAGCCCTTGAGGTGCTCCAGGTTGATGATGTATGATTTGTGCACCCGGAAGAACTTCTTCGGATCGAGGTTGTTCTCGAAAACCCGGATATGCTTGCTGCTGATGGTGCGCTTACCGTCCTTGGTGAAAACGGTGGTGTAGCTGTCACTGGCCTCGAGGTACAGGATGTCCTCATGCTTCAACAGGACCAGTCCGTCGCGTCCGGGTACGGCCACCCGGGTGCTCAAGGGTGAGGCCGGGTCGTTCATCAATGCCTGCAAGGCACCGGCGTGCTGTTGTCCGGCGGCCGGGTCGGCCACGGTGCGCGCGAGTTTCTTCACCGCGCGCTGCAGCTCGGCCTGGTCCAGGGGTTTCTCCAGGTAGTCCAAGGCGTTCTCCTTGAACGCCTGCAATGCGTACTCATCGTAGGCCGTGGTGAAGACCACCGGGATCTCCTGGTCCGCGATGGAGCGCAGCAGCGAGAAGCCGTCCTCTCCCGGCATCTTGATGTCGAGGAACAACACGTCCGGCCGCTCCTCGGCGATCAGCTTACGGGCCTCGGCCGCGCCGGAGGCCTGGGCCATCACGCTCACTTCCGGACAGTGCTCCTCGAGCATCATCCTCAGGTTCTCCCGGGCGTTGGCCTCATCGTCCACGATCATTGCGCGCAGTGCCATGCTCTTCGTTGTTGTGCGATGAAAGTAGGGAAGCGACGGGTTTCCGTGCCGCAGGTGCATGCGAACGGTGCTTCCCGATGAGCGGACGGTCGGATCCGGACAGTGAATCGTTTCAGGGATGCACCAGGTCCAGGAATTCCTGCAGGCGTTCCCGTGCGATCGGCACCCTTTCCCCGTTCTGCATCACGGCCCAATGTCCGTCCTCGCGCAGGTATTCGCGCAGCTGGTCGCGGTTGATGAGGTGCGATCGGTGTACGCGGATGAACTGCAGGGGGTCCAGCATCTCCTCGTACACCTTCAGTGTTCGGCTGTCCAGGTAGGTGCTGCCGTCCGTGAAATGCAGCAACGTCCGGTTGCCATCGGCCTCCAGATGCGTGATGCTGCGCGGATCGAAAAGCTTGAAGCCCTTCGCGTGATCGATGGCCAGCTTGCCGTTCTGGTGTTCCCGGATCTGCCGGGTGGCGTCCCGTAGCCCGCTGCGGTAGCGATCGGCCTCCTCCGCGGTGGTCCGGGTGAGGGCCATCCGTTTGACGGCCTTCTCCACGGAGGCCTTCAGTTCATCCACATCGATGGGCTTCAGCACATAATCCACCGCATTTGCGTGGAAGGCCTGCACCGCATAGTCCTTGAAAGCGGTGACGAAGATGACCATGAAGCGCGGGTCCGGCAGGCGCTCGAGCAGGTCCAGACCCTCATGCCCGCTGGGCATGCGGATGTCCAGGAACAGCAGGTCCGGGTCAAGTTCGGCGATACGTTCCAAGGCCGGTTGCAGACCATCCGCGGTACCGATCACCTGTACCTCCGGGCATTCGTCCTCGAGCATGAAGCGCAGGTTCTCGCGGGCGAGCTCCTCATCGTCCACCAATAGGGCACGCAATGTTCCCGGGGCCATCGCGGCTAATGTAGAGCACGGCCCTTGCCCACCGCCCGTTTCCCCGTCGTCGTCGTCCGTTGCTCGTTCGTGGCGGTGGCTGCCATCCGTGGAAACCTAGTTTGGACCTGAACGAACCTTGTTGCCATGAACACATCATCCCCTCGTTGCGCACCGTTCTGGATCTTCGTGGACCAGGGCGGTTGATCCGCTCCCCTCGTAAGGTCACGCGGCCCGTTCGATCGAACGGGCCGCGGTCATTCCCGGAGGTGGCAAGGCCGCTCGTTCCCGGTACCTTTGCCGCCCGACGCACCATGGTACGCATAGGCCCTGTCGAACTGGGTGATTTCCCGTTGTTGCTCGCTCCCATGGAGGATGTGAGCGACCCGCCCTTCCGTGCGCTGTGCAAGCAGCATGGGGCGGACATGATGTACACGGAGTTCATCAGCAGCGAAGGGCTCATCCGCCAAGCGGCGAAGGGGCTGAAGAAGCTGGACATCTTTCCCGAGGAACGCCCCATCGGCATCCAGCTATTCGGTGGCAGTGAGGAGGCCATGGAGGAGGCGGCCCGCATCGCCGAACACGTGGGACCCGAGGTGATCGACATCAACTACGGTTGCCCGGTGCACAAGGTGGTGAACAAGGGTGCCGGGGCCTGCCTGCTGCAGGACGTGGACAAGATGGTGCGCCTCACCGCTGCGGTGGTGAAGGCCGTGAAGGTGCCGGTGACCGTGAAGACGCGCCTTGGCTGGAGCGAGCAGACGAAGAACATCATGGAGGTGGCCGAGCGCCTGCAGGATGTCGGTATCCAGGCCTTGGCCATCCACGGCCGCACGCGGGCCCAACTCTACAAGGGCCCGGCGGATTGGACCTTGATCGGCGAGGTGAAGAACAACCCGCGGATCCACATCCCCATCTTCGGCAACGGCGATATCGATTCACCGCAAAAGGCGCTCGAATACAAGAACCGGTATGGTGTGGATGGCCTGATGATCGGCCGCGCCACCATCGGTCATCCGTGGATCTTCAACGAGATCAAGCACTTCCTCGCTACGGGCGAGCACCTGCCGGCGCCGACCTTGAGCGATCGGGTGGATGCCGCCCGCGAGCACTTGGAACGCAGCATCGCCTGGAAGGGCGAATACGAAGGGGTGGTGGAGATGCGCCGGCACTACGGCAACTACTTCCGTGGCCTGGCGAACTTCAAGGAATGGCGCCTGCGCCTCTGCACGGAACGCTCGCCGGAAGCCCTGCTGGCGTTGTTGGAGGAGGTACGGGCGGTCTACGCCGTAGCGGCCTGAAGGTAGCGGCGACTGAGGCTGCGCAAAGGAACCCAGGCGGCCACCGTACCGATCGCCAGTACCGTCAGCACGATGAGGCCGATATCGCTCCAGACCACCTTCACCGGATAGCTGTCCACCACGGAATCCTGCAGGGTCACCAGGCCGAACCACTGTTGCAGGCCGCAGACCAGCAGCCCGAGCGCCAGTCCCGCGGCGATGCCCACCACCACGATCAGCATGCCCTCCAGGAAGAACACCCGGCGTACGAAACCGGCCGTGGCGCCCATACCGTTGAGCGTGCGCATGTCCTGCTTCTTCTCGATCATCATCAGCGTGAGCGAGGCGATGATGTTGAAGGCGGCGATCAGTCCGATGAAGACGAGCACCAGGAAGGTGAACCACTTCTCCGTGGCGTTGGTGCGGTACATCAGCGCGTTCTTCTGTTGGCGCGTGCGGACGAGGAAGCCATCGCCCACTTCCGCACGGACGTGTTCCGCCAACGCATCCACATCGGTGCCGGGGTGTGTGCGGATCTCCAACGCGTTCACGGCCTTGTCGTAGTGGAGGAGCTCCGAGGCCAGGGCCAATGGAGCGATCGCGTACTTGCCGTCGAACTCGAGGTTGATGGTGAACGATCCCGCGACGGCCACGCGTGTGCGCTCGAAGGCGCCTTGTTGGTGTCTGCTGAGCTTCCTGCCCCGCACGGGTGCCGCGATCTCCAGGGGCCTCAGGATACCATCGTCGCGTGCTATGGCCAGGTCGTCCTTCAGCGCTGCACCGAGGATCACCACCGGGCCGGTGACGCCTTCCAATGCGGCTTCGCCGGTGTACATCCGCCCGGGCAGGCCGCTCATCTCCAAGTACTGAGGCTCCACGCCTTTCAACGTGGCCACGGAGCGGCGATCGCCCGCTTGGAGCAGCACGTTCTCCTCGATGCTCCAACTGGTGAGGGCCACCTGCGGGAGCGCTTGGATCCGCCGCAGATCGAGGTTGTCGCGGTCGAAGGTCTTGCCCTTGGAGGGAGTGATGGTGAGGTCCTGGTCGAACGGACTGTAGAGCGTGTCCACCAGGTCGGAGATGCCGTTGAGCGTACTGAGCACGATGACCATGGCCGCGGTGATCACCGCGACCACCACGATGCTGATGCCCGTGACGAGGTTGATCGCATTGCGTGAGCGTCCGGCCGCACCACGTTTGGCCAGCAGATAGCGCCGGGCGAAGAGGAGGGGGAGGTTGTTCATGCCAACCTCATCTGCGTGTGCCGGACATCACTCGGCCGTAGGGGAACCGCCGCTTACCATGATGGATCAACAGGATCTCGATGATGTCCGGCTCCAAAAGCCGGAACATCATGCGGTAGTTCCCGATGATCGATTCGCGTAACGAGGGATCGGCCGTCTCCGGGACCATGCGTCCTCCGGTCCTGGTGCGCTCCAGCCGTTCCGCTTCGGCATAGAACAATTGCACTTGCCGGTCGGCATACCGGGCGGAATCCTGTGCGATGTACGCATGGATCTCCTCGATGTCACGTATGGCCTCGGCCGTGAACCTTATTTGAGCCATCCGGCGTGGCGTTTCTTCGCCTCGGCCAAGGTGAGCGTGCGTCCTTCAGCGCTGTCCGCCAGAGCGCGTTCGAGCTTCTCCAGGATGATCATGCGGTCCACCACGTCATCCACCGTAAAACGATCGGGCAGTTCCTTGATGGACCTCAGGACCTTCTTCTTATCGAGAAGTTCGGTACGCTTGCTCATGCCGACGAAGATAGTACGCACCGCCTGCGGCGATGGATGACATCACCGCCACGCCTTCACCACCAGACCCGTGCCTGTCGGATGCTTCATGCGGACATCGAGCAGGTTCAGCACGAAGGCGATGGGGTAGGCGATCAGGTAGTAGAAGGGCAGCAGGATGAAGAACAGCTTGCTGACCTGCAGCATCAGCAGCGGCCATTTCATGCTGAGCCTCCAACTGATCTTCCCGGGGGCGCCGTAGCTGTAGCGCGCTTCCACCTTGCTGAACCCGTTGCGCAGGCATTTCGCGCGGATGTCGTCGATGTTGTAGCCATCGCGCACGTGCTCCTCGATGAAGGAGCCTTCGCCCTCTTCGTGCACATCGCTGCCGCCCTGGTCGCTCGGGGTGCTGATGATGAGCATGCCACCGGGCTTCAGGGACGTGCTGTAGCAACGCAGCGCGGCCTCGTCCTCGAGGATGTGCTCCATCACGTCCACGCATACCACCAGTTCGAAGGCATCGGGGTTGGTGTACTTCGTTACATCACCCACCTCGAACCGGACCTGCGGACGGCCGATGCGTTGGAAGAAGCGGTTGCAATCGGCCACCTGCTCGTCCTTCACATCGATAGCGGTGATGTTCCACTTCGACGAAAGTCCGCTGAGCCAGTAGGTGTACTGACCGAAGCCCGCGCCGGCGTCGTAGATGTGCAGGGCGCGATCACGCTTGTCGTGCGCCCAGACCTTCAATTCGCGATGGATGTGCCACGAACGCAGCAGCAGCAGGTCGAGCAGGTTGTAGAACACCTTGCGCAGGAAGGGCGTGCTGTTGAAGACCACGCCCAGTCGGCGTTTCACCGGATCGTACTGCATGGCTCAGCCCTTCTTCAGCAGGTTCTCGATCTCCTCGGTGCGATCCAGCGAGTCGTCCACGTAGAACAACAGCTCGGGCACGATGCGCATCTGCTTGCCGATGCGATGGCCCAAGGCGCCCCGCAGGGCATGGCCGCGTTCCTTGATGCGTTCGAGCACCGCCTTCTTGTCGGGCGTCGGGAAGAGACTGACATACACCTTCGCCACGCCCAGGTCGGGACTGGTGCGTACGGCCGTTACGGTGATGAGGCCGCCGGGTAGGAGGCTTGGGGTCTCCTGCCGAAGCAGTTCGGCCATTTCCTGCTGAAGCAGGCTGTTCACTTTGTTCTGTCTGACGCTGTCCATGCGAGGGTGCCGGGGCGGGGAGCGCCGCGGGACGGCGAAGATACCCGCTCCGGCGCGGCTACCTTTGGCCGCCTTTCCAGCACCATGCGCCAGTTCCTGAAGATCATGCGTTTCGGCCGGCCCTACCGCCGCTACGCCGTGCTCAATGGCGTCTTCAACCTGGTGGCCACGGTGTTCCACCTGCTGTCGTTGTTGCTGTTCATCCCGTTCCTGCGCCTGTTGCTGCAGAACGATGTGCCGGCCACCCCACGGCCGGTCTTCGGATGGAGCAAACAGCAGTTGCAGGACACCTTCAATTGGATGCTCACCCAGTTGATGGTGGAGCACGGCAAGCTCGGCGCCTTGTTGCTGATCTGCATCGGTGTGGTGGTGCTCTTCGCGCTGAAGAACCTGTTCCGGTACTTCGCCGTGAACGCCATCTGCGTGTTCCGCAACCGCGTGGTGCACGACATGCGCGCTCGCATCTACGACAAGATGCTGGAGCTGCCGTTGCGCTACCACAGCGGGGAACGCAAGGGTGACCTGCTCTCGGTGATCACCAACGACATGCAGGTGCTGGAGTATTCGGTGATGTACTCCATCGAGATGGTGTTCCGCGAACCGTTGGCCGTGATCCTGTTCGTGGGCACCATGATCACGCTTTCGCCACAGCTCACGTTGATCTCCCTGGTGCTGCTTCCGGTGAGCGGACTGCTGATCGCGCGGGTGAGCAAGAGCCTCCGCCGGCGGGGCACACGCGTACAGGAGAAGAGCGCCGACCTGCTGGCCCGGGTGGAGGAGACCCTCACCGGCATCCGTGTGGTGAAGGCCTTCAACGGCGAGGCCGATATGCGCCGGCGTTTCGAGCAGGAGAACGAACTGCTCACCCGCGCCAGCATCTCCCTGTTGCGCCGCCAGGATATCGCCTCGCCCTTGAGCGAGACCCTGGGTGCGGCCGTGATGGCCGCCATGGCTTACATCGGCGGGTCCTTCGTGCTGGGCAACGACCCTTCGTTGAGCGGCGACAGTTTCCTCGGTTTCATCATCATTTTCTCGCAGCTGCTCACCCCCATCAAGGGCTTTTCGCAAGGTTGGAGCGGCATCGTGCGGGGAGGAGCGAGCGCGCAACGCGTCTTCGACCTGCTGGCCGTCGAGAACACGGTGAAGGAGAAACCTCACGCCGAGGCCAAGCCCAGCTTCGATGTGCAGCTGGAGTTCCGGAACGTTTCGTTCGCCTATGACGACACCCGCGTGCTCGAAGGCATCGATCTCACCATTCCCAAAGGCCGCAGCGTGGCGTTGGTGGGCACCAGTGGCGGGGGCAAGTCCACGCTGGCCGGACTGCTGCCGCGTTTCTTCGATGTCACCGATGGACAGGTGCTGATCGACGGTACCGACCTCCGCGACCTGCGCATCACCGATCTCCGGGCCTTGATGGGCATCGTGACGCAGGACAGCATCCTCTTCAACGATTCGGTGGCCGCCAATATCGCCTTCGGCACGCCCGGTGTCGCCCAAGCCGACATCGAACAGGCGGCCCGCATCGCCAACGCGCACGAGTTCATCGGCCGGCTGGAGAACGGTTACCGGACCACGATCGGTGATGGGGGCAACCGCCTCAGCGGCGGACAGAAGCAGCGGCTGGCCATCGCGCGTGCCGTGCTGAAGAATCCCCCGATCCTGATCCTGGATGAAGCCACGAGCGCACTGGATACCGAGAGCGAGCGCTTGGTGCAGGATGCCCTCTGGAAGCTGATGAAGGACCGGACGAGCCTGGTGATCGCGCATCGCCTGAGCACGATCCAGCATTGCGATGAGATCTGCGTGATGCAGCACGGCCGCATCGTGGAGCGCGGCACGCACCAACAGCTCATGGCCCGGGAAGGCCTTTACCGCAAGCTGGTGGAGATGCAGGCCTTCGCCTGAGGAGGGCCGTTCATTTCCTTCACGTGCCGCTTGGGCACTAGTCCTTCTTCCCGAAGATCTTCTGGAAGAAACCCTTGCGTTCCTCCTTCTTCCGCTCGGGCGGATCGGTGTTGCGTTCCTTCTTCGGCTCCTCCTCGTTGTCCTTGTGCGGGGAGAAGAGCTTCAACAGCGCATCCTCCAAACCGCTGCGGCGTTCCGCGCAGGACAGGTCGATGTCGAAGTCCTCCGTCCACGTGAACGGCAGCAGGTAGCGTGAACGCAGCTTTGGGTCACCCTGTATCGCCCGCACGGCGCCGCCGACGATGGGAAGTGCGAGTTGTCCGCCCGTTCCGAGGTTGCTTACGAAATGGATCGAGGGATCCCGCGCGCCCACCCAAGTGCCGATCACCAGGCCCGGCGTATAGCCCACGAACCAGGCATCGCTGTAATCCTGGGAGGTGCCCGTTTTCCCGGCGAACGGTACATGGATGCCATAACGGTTGCGGAGCGACGCACCGGTGCCATGGTCCACCGCGCCTTGGAGCATCGCGGTGATGGTGGCGGCCACTTCGGGTGTCATCGCGGAGGTGCTGCGCGACTTCTTCGCCACGTACAGTTCCTTGCCCTGCGGATCGGTGATCTTCTCGATGAGCTGGGGCTCCACCCGGTTCCCGCGCATGGCGAAAGCGCCGTAGGCCCGGACGATCTCCTTCAAGGAGATATCGGCCGCGCCCAGCGCCACCGCGGGTTCATCCGCCGTGCGATCGGGCAGGGCCAACGCCTTGAACATGCGGCGCACCGTGTCCGCACCGGTGCGGAAATAGAGGTCCACAGTGGGGCGGTTCATCGAATGCGCCAAGGCGTACCACATGGCCACGTGCCCACCGATCGTATCGCGACTGAAATTGTCGGGCGACCAGTCCTCGTATTCGGCGTAGGTCTTCTTGGTGTTGTCCAAGTAGGTGCAGGGATCCATGCCCGTGGTCAATCCGGCCGCATAGATCACGGGCTTGATGGTGGAAGCGATGGGGCGGTGCGCCTCCACCAGATCGTAGGGCAGCGAGCGGTGATCGTTGCCGCCTACCCAGGCGCGCACCTTGCCGCTGGCGGGTTCCACCATCAGCACCGCGCCGTTCAACATGCGTTGGTAGTGCCAGAGGCTGTCGCGGTAGCTCAGCGTGTCGGGCTTGTCGTCCTCCCAGGTGAACACATCGCGCACGCTGCGTTCGTTCTTCTTCCACGCCTTGTCGGCCTTCTTCGAGAGGCGTTTCTCCCAAGCGGTCCGCTCCTTCCGGGCTTTCAGTTCCTTGTCGAGCTTGGGCTGCATGCTGGCCAGATGTGCGGCCATGCTCCGCAGCGCCGCCTGTTGCAGGGCGGTGTCCAGGGTGGTGTGCACGCGCAGGCCGTCCTTCTCGATGTCGTAGGGATCCCCGTTCGCCTTCTTCTTGTCCTTGAGCAGCGTACGGGCCTCCTGTTCCACCTTGGCGGTGAAATAGCCATAGGCATCGAGTGCGTCGAGACCGGCATAACGGATCTGCAGCGGCAATGCGCGTAGGCTGTCCTTGGCCGCTGCGGTGATGTAGCCGCGGCCTGCCATCAGTTCCAGCACCTGGTCGCGGCGGCCCTTGGAACGCTCTGGATTCTTGCGCGGGTTGTAGCTGGTGTTGGCCTTCAGCATACCCACCAGCACGGCGGCCTCCTCCACCTTCAGCTTCGCCGTGGTCTTGCTGAAATATCGCTGCGCAGCGGCCTCCACACCGTACATGTTCTCGCCGAAGGGCACGGAGTTGAAGTAGAGGGTGAGCACATCCTCCTTGTTGTACACCTTCTCCAGGCGCTGCGCCACCACGGCCTCCTTGATCTTGTTCACGGGCATGGTCAGGATGCCGTGCCGCTCGCGCCCATAGAGGTTCTTGATGATCTGCTGGCTGATGGTGCTTCCTCCGCCCCCGCTGCGATCCCGGCCCAGGAAGGTCCGGAAGAACACGCGCACGTAGCTCCAGGCGTCCACACCCTCGTGGGTGAAGAAACGTTGGTCCTCCGTGGCCACCAACGCATCCACCAGGTGCTTCGGCAGGTCCTTGTAGCGCACATTGGTGCGGTCCTCGGCGAAGACCTTCCCGATCAGCGCGCCGTCCTTGGCCAGTACCAAGGTGGCCTCCTCGTTCCGCAGTTCGGCCAGATCCGCTTCCGTGGGCAGGTCGCCGAACACCCCCTTGCGCACCAAGGTGATCAGCAGGAGCATGCCCACGAACACCGACACCAAGGTGATGCCGATGATCTTCAGCAGCAGGCGCTTCCCTTGCGCTTTCTGTTTCTTGGCCATGCTTCGGATCGGCAAGGATAACGGCACTTCGCCCCGCCGGCGTACACCCTGTGGACCGTCCGTGAACACATCGCCGTGCGTGGATGTTCACTGCGCACCCGCCCTCCCGATGGACCAACGACGCAAGGACGACATCGATCTCCAACTGGCACAGGAACGCACGGACCTCGCCGCGCAACGCACCCGTGAGGCCGCCGACCGCACCCTGATGGCCTGGATCCGCACGGCGTTGGCCATGATCGGCTTCGGCTTCAGCGTGTTCAAGGTGTTCCAGTTCCTGATGGAGGAGAAGCCCCAGGCCCAGCACGACCTCGTGGCCACCCGGGTGGTGACCTTGGCGCTCGTGGCCTTGGGCAGCGTGCTGTTGATCCTGGCCATGTTCCAGTACCACTTCACCCTGCGCGAATTGCGGAAGGGGCACGACCTCAAGCCCCGTTTCCCCTTGGCGCTCTGGGCCGCCGTGTTCATGGCCCTGATCGGGGTGTACGCCACGGTGAACATACTGGCGATGATGGGCATGCACTAGACCGGGGCACGGTACCCGGTACCTTTGCCGCATGGCACAGCCGGTGGTGGATATCCGCGAACTTTCCCTGGAAGAGGTGAAGGCCATGGTGGCCGAGCTCGGGGAGAAGCCCTACCGCACCAAGCAGCTGTGGCAGTGGATCTGGCAGAAACACGCCCGTTCGCTGGAGGACATGAGCGACCTGCCCAAGGCCTTCCGGGCCGCGCTGGCGGAGCGCACCGTGCTGCGCCCCATCACCCTGGCCGAACAGCAGAAGAGCAACGACGGCACCATCAAATGCGCCTTCCGTACGTGGGATGGCCATGTGGTGGAGGGCGTATTGATCCCGACGGAGACACGCATGACGGCCTGCATCAGCTCGCAGGTGGGGTGCAGCCTGACGTGTGCGTTCTGCGCCACCGGCAAGCTGAAACGCATCCGTAACCTGGACAGTGCGGAGATCGTGGACCAAGTGGTGGAGATCATGAAGCTGGCACAGGCCAACTACGGGCAGCCGCTCACCAACATCGTGTACATGGGCATGGGCGAACCCCTGCTCAACTACGCGAACACGCTGCGCAGCGCCGAACGCATCACGGCGGAGGATGGCCTGGGCATGAGCCCTCGCCGCATCACGGTGAGCACCGCCGGCATCGCCAAGATGATCCGCAAGCTGGCCGATGATGGCGCCCGCTTCAACCTGGCCCTGAGCCTGCATGCCGCCAATGATGAGAAGCGCGGCCGCATGATGCCCATCAACGACCAGAACAGCCTGGAGGTGCTGCACGAGGCGCTGAAATACTACACCCGCGTCTCGGGCAAGGATGTCACCTTCGAGTACATCCTGTTCCGCGACCTCAACGACAGCCTCGCCGATGCGCAGGAGTTGACGCGCTACTGCAGCACCGTGCACGCCAAGGTGAACCTGATCGAGTACAACACCACCGACGACGGTCTGTTCCAGCGTACCGCCCCCGAGAAGGCCGAGGCGTTCCAGCGCTACCTTGAAGGCAAGGGCATCATCGCGCGCATCCGCCGCAGCCGTGGCCGGGACATCGACGCTGCTTGCGGACAACTGGCCAACAAGAACCAGCCGGCGTACAAGGAAGGGGAGCGTATCCTGAAATAGAGACTTGTCACCCTGAGCCCGTCGAAGGGAAAGGAAGGTCCATTTCAAAGTTCACAGGACATAAGGGCATGGTGGGTGACGGGGCTGTTCGCCACTGCGAACTACCGCTGAGCTAGAAGCCCAGCCCCACCTTCACGCCGAGGAAGAAGGCCGGCACGTTGTCGTGCTTCTCCTCGATGTCGTAGCTCCACCTGTCGTTGGTGAGGTCGAGCGTCTCGTGCACGATCCGCATATCGCGGGTGCGGAAGGCCACACCGCCGTAGAGATCGAACAGCCAGTTGCTGTTCCCCCCCAAGCGCTGGTAGCCGAAGAGCAGGCGCAGGTCGTTGTACACGCGTTGATCGAGCAGCTTGCCTCCGGTGAACTGCCCGGTGCTGTCCTTCTGCGCGATGTTCTTGGAGTAGTCGAGGTGCACGAACTCCGCCTGCAGGTAGGTGCCCTGGGGCTCGATATCGTCCGTGAGGTAGTACCGCGCGCCGATGTGGTACGACACTTTGGGGAGGATCTCCGTGCCGGCGTCGAAGGCATCGAGGTCGTCACCGGCCACCTCGATGTTGATGTAATTGCGGTACGTGATGCCCACGGCCACCTCCAAGCTGAGGTTGTGCGTGAGCGCGTGCTCGTAGTACAGCGGGATCTCACCCCGCAGGAAGAGCAGGGGATTGATCTTGAACATGTTCTTCACGCAATCCACGGTGTCCCATTGGGCGGCGAGGCGATCGCGTCGCAGCAGCACCTTGGAACGTCCACCCGGCTTCTGTGCCCAAGCGTCCGCGGAACCGATCACGGTCAATGCCAAGGCCAGCAGGATGGTGCGGAACGGGTGGGACATCACCGGCGAATGTAGGGTGGAAAGAGCGGTCGGAAGCCGCGTTCCGCAAGGCCGCGGCCCGTAGTTTCGCGCCGCGCGATCCAGCGCATCGCGAGAACGCACCATGCCCACATTGGCCGAGATCCAGCGCCCGATCGCCACCGAACTCCGGGAGTTCGAGGTCCGGTTCCGCGAGGCCATGCGCAGCAAGGCTCCGTTGCTGGACCGCATCATGCACTACATCGTGCAGCGCAAGGGCAAACAGATGCGGCCCATGTTCACCCTGCTCGCCGCGCGCCAGTTCGGTCCGGTGGGTGAACCCGGCTACACCGCCGCATCCCTCATCGAGCTGCTGCACACCGCCACCCTGGTGCATGATGATGTGGTGGACGGCAGTGCGCTGCGCCGCGGCTTCTTCAGTGTCAACGCCCTCTGGAAGAACAAGATCGCCGTGCTCGTGGGCGACTATCTCCTGAGCCGCGGACTTTTGCTGGCGGTGGAGAAGGGACAGTTCGAGCTGTTGCGCATCGTGAGCCGTGCGGTGCGCGAGATGAGCGAAGGCGAGCTGCTGCAGATCGAGAAGGCACGCGGCCTCAATTTCAGCGAGGAGGTGTATTTCGACATCATCCGCCAGAAGACCGCCAGCCTCATCGCTGCGTGCTGCGCCAGCGGTGCCGCCAGCGGTGGGGCCACGCCCGAGGAGGTGGAACGCATGCGCCTCTTCGGGGAATACACCGGCATCGCCTTCCAGATCAAGGACGACCTCTTCGACTACGGCGCGGGGCAGGACATCGGCAAGCCCACCGGCATCGACATCAAGGAGCGCAAGCTGACCCTGCCTTTGATCCATGCTCTCCGGACGGTGAGCGCAGAGGATCGCCGTTGGATGGTGCGCACCGTGAAGCATGACAACACCGACAACGCCGCCGTGGCGCGGGTGATCCGTAAGGTGGAGGAGAGCGGAGGCATCGCGCATGCCACGGCCCGGATGCTCGAGTACCGCGACAAGGCCGTGGACGTGCTGCATACCTTTCCCGTCACCGAGGCCCGCACCGCCCTTGAAGGCCTGTTGCAATTGACCGTTGAACGTACCAAATGAGATCGGGGCTTCTCCTTCTTCTTTCCTTCTGTTCCCTCATCGCCTGCGATCCCGGCACCGCCTCGGATCGAGCGGGGGACAAGGACACGATACCGGCGACCACCGGCGATACGCTCCTGCGCGACGGACTGCACGTGGAACGGGATGCGAAGGGCCTGCCCGTGATCGAGGGCTACGTGAAGAACGGTCAGCGCGACGGGGTCTGGACCAGCTACAACGCCAATGGCAAGGTGAAGAGCCGCGACTCCTACGTCCGCGGTGTGCTCCAAGGTCCTACGGTCACCTTCCGTGATAACGGGGCGATGTTCTACATCGGTCAGCACCGCAACGGCGTGCGCAGCGGCGAGTGGAAGTTCTACGACGAACAGGGGGAACTGCAGCGCTCCGTCACCTTCGATAGCACCGGCGTGGAGGTGCCGGCGCACTAGGGCTTCCTTGTTTTTCAACGATCGGGCCTCGGCGTTGGGCCAACGGGTAGATTCGTGGTCCTTTTTCGTCCCGTGATCACCGCCAGAAGCATCCAGCAGGTCAAGGACGTGGTCCGCGTGGAAGAGGTGCTGGGGGAATTCCTGGACCTCAAACGCAAGGGTCCGCGCTACCTCGGGCTCTGTCCGTTCCACAACGAGAAGACCCCCTCGTTCAATGTCAGTCCGCAACTGGGCATCTACAAGTGCTTCGGCTGCGGCGAGAGCGGGGATGCCATCACCTTCCTGCAGAAACAGGAGCATCTGAGCTTCACCGAGGCCATCCGCTGGCTCGCCAAACGATACAACGTCGAACTCGAGGAGGAGGAGGCCACGCCCGAGCAGCAACTGGAGCAGAACGAACGTGAGAGCATCGCGGTGGTGCAGCAGTGGGCGCTCGACTGGAGCGTGGACCAGTTGTGGAACACCGACGAAGGCAAACGCATCGGCCTGGCGTACTTCCGCGAGCGCGGTTTCCGCGAGGAGATCATCCGCTCCTTCCAGCTCGGTTATGTACCCGAGCGGGGGGATGCCTTCGCCAAGGCCGCTCTCGCCCATGGCTTCACCAAGGAGATGCTGGAGAAGGCCGGATGGATCAAGCTGCGCGAGAACGGTGATCCGTGGGATTTCTTCCAAGGCCGCGTCACCTTCCCCATCCATGGCCTCACCGGACAGCCCATCGCCTTCGGTGCGCGCACGCTGAAGAGCGACAAGAAGCTCCCGAAGTACTTCAACAGCCCGGAGAGCGCACTCTACGTGAAGAGCCGCTCGCTCTACGGCATCGCGCTCGCCAAGAAGGCCATCGTGGAGCAGGACTTCTGCTGCCTTGTGGAGGGCTACACCGATGTGATCAGCCTGCACCAGGCCGGCATCGCCAACGTGGTGGCCAGCAGCGGCACCAGCCTTACGCAGGACCAGGTGCGCCTGATCAAGCGCTACACCAACCACATCACCATCCTCTACGATGGCGATGCGGCCGGGGTGAAGGCCTCCTTGCGCGGCATCGACCTGATCCTGGCCGAAGGCCTCAGCGTGAAGGTGGTGCTCTTCCCCGATGGCGATGATCCCGACAGCTTCGCGCGCAAGCACAGCAGTTCGGAGATCACCACCTTCCTGAAGGAGAACGCGAAGGACTTCCTCGTGTTCAAGGCCGATGTGCTGGTGCGCGAGGCGGAGGGCGACCCCGTGCGCAAGGCTGCGGCCATCCACGAGATCGTGGAGAGCATGGCGCTGATCTCCGACCATGTGCTGCGCGCCCTGTACGTCCAGCAATGCGCGCGGCTGCTCGGGGTGAACGAGCAGGCGTTGATCAGCGAGCTGAACAAGGTGCTGCGCAAACAGTACCGCAAACGCCTCGGTGGGGATGCTCCGGCCGCGGAGGAGATGGTGGCCCCCGAAGTGGCACCGCCACAGCCCGAACCCCAGGACCTCCGGACGATACCCCAGGAGCGCGACCTGCTGCGCATGCTGCTCAACTACGGTCATGAGCGCATCAGCGTTCCGTTCCAAGCGGAGGACGGCACCACGTCCACGGACGAGATCACCGTGGCGGAATTCCTCTTCGGTGAACTGGCCCAGGACGACATCACCTTCGAGGATCCCGTGATGTCGGCCATCTACCTGGACTATCGCCACACCACGAACCTCGGAACCTCCGTGGAAGGCGGACAATACGCCCTGCACGCGGACCAGGCCTGGCGGGACATGGCCATCGACCTGCTCACCGAGAGGCATCACCTGAGCCCCAACTGGACCGCGCGCCACAAGATCCAGGTGACGCGCGAGAAGGACCAGTTGCTCGATGCCGTGCACGAAGGGGTGGACATCCTCAAGGAGCGCCGTGTGGACCGGATGATCCTGGAGAAGCAGGAGGCGCTGAAGGAGCCGATCGCCGAGGAGGACCTCTACATCCTGCTCGCGCAGATCCAGCAGCTCAATGAGGTGAAACGGGCCTTCGCCAAACGCACCGGGCGGGTGGTGGTGGGGTGATCGATCCCGCCGCCGATACCTTCGTGCCGTGGCGCACGCACATGATCATGATCACCAGGATGGACATCATCACCATGCGCACGCCCCTGCCACGGGGAACCTCGCACTCGCCTTCTTGCTGAACCTCGCCTTCACGGCGGTGGAAGTGGTGGGCGGCTTGTGGACCGATAGCATGGCGGTGCTCAGCGATGCGTTCCATGACCTCGGGGATGCCTTGGTCCTCGGTGCGGCCTGGTACCTGAGCCGGCTCGCCGGCAAGGGGCGCGACAGCGGATACACATACGGCTACGGCCGCTACGCGATGCTCGGCGGGTGGTTGACCTCGGTGGTCCTCATCGTGGGGTCCATCGTGCTGTTGGTCTCCACGGTGCTGCGGATGAACGATGCGCATCAACCGCACATCACGGGCATGCTGGTGCTCGCCGTCTTCGGCATCGCGATGAACGGGTTGGCGGCCTGGAAGCTGCACGGCGGGGCGTCCTTGAACGAACGCGGGGCCTACCTGCACCTGATGGAGGATGTGCTCGGTTGGGCCGCCGTGCTCTTCGGTGCGGTGGTGATGCACTTCACCGGATGGACCGTGGTGGACCCCATCCTCTCCATCGGCATCAACCTGTTCGTGCTCTACAACGCCATCGGCACCTTCCGCATCGGCACCCGCATCCTGATGCAACGGTTGCCCGAGGGCTTCGATGAACAGCGCATCACCGACGCACTGCGTGCGCTACCCGATGTCACCGGTACGCATGACCAACATGCGTGGACCTTGGACGGCACCTACGTGGTGCTCACCGTGCATGTGCAGGTGGATACCGATGACCCCGAACGGCAACGTGCGGTGAAACAAGCGGCGCGGGCCGTCCTCACCGAACTCGGAGTGGACCATGCCACCATCGAGATCGAACGCCGGGGTGAGGCCTGTTCCCTGATGCTCCACTAGACCATGCGCAAGAAGCTCTTCCGCCTCCTGGCGGCCGTGAACAAGGCCGTGCTTCCGAAGATGTGGGACAAGGACCTCCTGCGCCTGTCCAAGGCGCAGAAGCTCCTTGTGGCCTACCGATACTGGGTCACGCGCAATGCGCTGTGATCACCGGACGAGCAAGCGCTTCGACCCGACTCCCGCGGACGTGCGCATCCGCACCGTATAGGCACCGGGCGCCATGTCCTGCACATCGATGGTCCACCGCGCCAGCCCACCTTGGACCGCACGTGCGGTGCTGTGGATGAGACGGCCGTCCACGCCGATCAGCTCGAAGGTCACCTGCCCTTCGGAACCGGGCATTTCGGCTTCGATGACCACTTGGGCGTCGGCCGGGTTCGGTTTCACCAACAGCTGCAGGTCGTTCGCTCCGTGCTCCTCCACACCCACGCCGCAGGGTAGCTCCAGCACCGTCACCACCAAGGTGGAACTGTCGGGGCCGCATGCCGCGTTCGCGATCACGTAATGGAAGGTGAACTCGCCTGGGCCGTAGGTGCTGAAGTTGAGCGGTTGATTGTATCCGGCCACCGTGAAGCCCAGTTCGTTCAGCCATGTGCCGTTGGTCTGTTCACCGGTGACATGTTGGTTCAGGTTCTCGCTCTGGTCGCTCTCGCAGATGCTGAAGTCCGTGGCGGTGCCGGCGTTGGAGGGGTTCACCGCTTGGATGGTGATGGTGGCCGTGGCATTGCCGCAGGGGGCTTGGCCCTGCACGGTGTAGACGTATTGGCCCGGTGTGTTCACCCCCGGCACGTACACCCCGTTGTCCAAGGCGCTCGGCCCGCTCCAGGTACCGCCGCTCGCCGGGTCGCCGTTCAGCTCGGCGAACAGGTCCACCGAGGGTCCCATGGCCGCGCTGCAGGCCGGTACCGTGCCACCATAACCTGCACTGGGGTTGGGGGTGTAGCTGATCGTGACGATCTGGTATTGCGTGGTGCATTCACCGGCCAAGGGAAGTTCGTACGTGTACAATCCTTCCGGCATGGTCCCGGGGATGAACATGCCGTTGGGCACCAGGCCCCAGGTCGGATCATGCCAGATGCCACCGGGGGTGGGGTTGCCACCGATGGCACTGAAGAGATCGAAAGGTGGATCGCTGTTGCACACGGTGTGCTCCCCGGCCTCTCCCATATCGATGGGACCCTGTTCGATCACATCGAAGGTGATGGATTCCGTATCGGCCAGGTTGCCGTTGATGTAGATCTGCACGTTGATGGTCCAAGTGCCTTGGGCCAAGGGGCCGTAGTTCTCGTAGGGATAGCTGAATGCCGGTTGTGCCCCCGAGGTGCTGCCTTCGGCCAGGATCCGGATGTTCACCTCGTTGGGACCGGAGGGGTCGAAGAGGAACTGGGTGAACTCCGCGTTCTGGGGAAGGGTGCCGTTGATCGTCAGCAGGAATCGCTGGCAGTCCGTTGGAGGATTCGGGTTCACCGTGAGGCTCGTGAGCGTCTGGGCGTATGCCGTGAGGCCCAAGGGAAGGAGCGAAGCGAGTAGAAGTTGGCGCATGGGCGAGGTAGGGGTTCAAAGCAAATGTAGCGGCCCCCCCTCGGATCCTCCTACTTTGCCCCGGATGTGCCGTGTCTCCACCCTGCTCGTCACCGCGCTTTGCGGTGCGCGCCTCATCGCCCAGGACTTGCGCATCAATGAGATCCACTGCCAAGTGGATCCCGCGGATACGGTCGATATCACTTGGGTGGAGATCTACAATGCCGGTCGTTACACCGTGGACCTGGTCGGCTGGACGCTGGTTTCGGGAGATGCCGTCCATCGCGTGGCCACGAGTACTTCCTTGGCCCCGCGCGGCTTCGTATTGCTGCGGTGCGATGCGGGCACGGGTTCGGCGGACCTGCACCTGAAGGCCTCCGGGGGCTCCCTGCTGCTGGTGGAACCCAAGGGCCAAGTGGTGAAGGACATCTTCACCTGGAAGGACCTTCCACGCGGGACCTCCATCGGTCGTATGCGGGATGGGGAACGCACCTGGGGCTATTTCGAAAGCCCTACTCCGGGTGGTTCAAATGCGGCTTCCACCTGCCTCCGCAAGCGCCTGGCTCCACCGACGTTTGACCTCCAGGACGGTCGATTGCGTTTCGGTACCGCCGCCGGAGCAACGGTGCACTATACGACGGACGGATCACCGGTCACCCTGCTGCAGGCACAGGCGCAGGCCCCCTTTGAACCGCCGCCCCATAGCATCGTTCGCGCCAAGGCCTTCGCCCCGGGCGCCTTGCCCAGCTCCGAAAAGGTGTATGTCCTGGACCCTGCGGACGGCATCGCCGTGATCACCGACCCCGCCGATCTATGGGACGCGCAACGTGGCATCCATGTTTCCGGTGCGGCCGACAATTTCACCCGCAAAGGGGCTTCATGGCGTCGCAAGGCTTGGGTGCACTGGCCCAACGATACCAGCGCTTCGGCCCGCCCCGTGCTGCTGTCCATCGCAGGTAGCGGATCGCGTGGATTGCCCAAGAAGAACTTCAAGCTCAGGATCGATCACGCCTCGGGGGATGAGCGCCCGATCGCACTTGCCGACGGTGGACGTTGGGGTGAAGTGGGCCTTCGGGCCGATGGCACACCGGATGCTCTCCTACGTAACCTGTTCGCCGAGGAGATCGCCCGTCGGGCCGGTGGCTCCGTGGATGTACAAGGCGGACTTGCCCTGCCGCTGTACTTGAACGGCCACTACTGGGGTGCCTACCGCGCGATGCCGCCGAAGGATGCCGAGTGGTGCGAGCAGCTCTGCGGGGGGCGGCCCGTGGAACTGATCGCCGGACCCGCTACCCGAGGGGCCGACAGCACCTACGATGCCTGGATGGATGCCTTGGTGGCGAAGGCACCCCTGCGGGAACTGGAGCGAGCGATCGAGGTGAGGAGCTTGATCGACCTCGCTGCCTTGGATCTCTGGATGGGCCGTGCGGACCACGACCTCAACGTACGTTGCTGGCGCCCTGCCGATGCCTCCGGCCGCTGGCGCTGGATCCTGTATGACATGGACCTCTGGACCCCTCCGGAGGAAGCCACCGTGGAACGCATGCTTTCGGAGGAGGGGCCGGCTGCACCGTTCCTGCCGCAGATCCTGGCGCACCCGGAGTTGAAGGATCGTCTGCTGATGCGGGTTTCCGCCTTGTTGGCCACGGTGCTGCACGAAGGAGAGGCCACCGCCATGGCCGATTCGTTGTTCGCTTGCCATAGGGCCCTGATGCAAGCCGATCATGCGCGATGGAGCGGTGAGATGCGCGTGCCGTTGCCGGAGGATAGCCACGCAGCGCTGCGACGGCACATCCGGGTGCGACCGGGGATGCTCTTGCATCAATTGGCCGAAGCCACCGACCGTGATCTCCGCAAAACCGAAGTGGAGGTGCGACCCGCCGGTGCAGGTCAGGTGCTCTTCGATGGCCTGCCCTTGCCGATGGACCACCACACGTTCAGCACCTTCAGCGGCACGAAGCTCACCTTGATCGCAGTACCGGCGGCCGGTATGGAGTTCGCGGGTTGGGAAGGTGCATCGGAGCGTTCGTCCACCTTGCACATCGATGCCGTGAAGGCGAAGCGGCTGCGGGCGGTGTTCCGTCCTGCGGGCCTTTCACGCCAAGGCGGTCTGCAGCAGCGAGGTGAATAGCGCCAGCCCGTCGGTATTGCCCAAACGGATGTCCGACGCGCGCTCGGGATGCGGCATCATGCCGAAGACGTTGCGCTCCTTGTTGCACACACCTGCGATGTTCTCCAGGCTGCCGTTCGGATTGGCCTCCTCCTTCAGGCGGCCTTCGCTGTCGCAGTAACGGAACAGCACCTGATCGTTGTCGTTCAATTGCTTCAACACGTCCGGTGAAGCGTGGTAGCGTCCTTCACCATGCGCGATGGGGATGCGCAGGGCATGGTCCTTCACGCCGGAGGTGAGGGCCGTGTGGCGGGTCTGCACGCGGATCCAGGTGTTTCGGCAGATGAACCGATGGCTCTCGTTGTGCAACAGGGCCCCGGGGGTCAGCCCGGCCTCGCAGAGCACTTGGAAGCCGTTGCAGACGCCCAGGACCAGGCCGCCGCGTTTGGCGTGTTCGGATACCTCGCGCATGATCGGGGAGAAACGGGCGATGGCGCCGCTACGCAGGTAATCCCCGTAGGAGAAGCCGCCGGGCAGCACCACCATGTCGCAGCCGCGCAGGTCGTGGTCCTTGTGCCAAAGCCGTTCCACCGGCCTTTCGCCGACGCGCTCCAGCACGCCGATCATATCCTCATCGCAATTGGAACCGGGGAAGGTGACGACGCCGAATCTCATGCGGCGAAGTTAGGGTTCGACCTCCCTCAACCCATCCAGCGGCCCCAGGCCGCCAGCAACAACAGGCTCCACACCCCGGCTTCCGCCCAGCCGATGCGTGCGGCGCGTGAGAGCGGGTAGCTGAAGAGCACGGCGCAGGGCACGGCCAGCAGCACCGGTGGAACCGCACCGTCCAGTCCGTACTCGAACGCGGCCAGCAGGGCCAAGGTGAAGCTGAAGGCCAGGAAGGAGGCCCGCATGTTCTTGCCCTGCATCACGCTGCGTGCATAGCTGCCCGAGAAGGACAGCGCCGTGATGGCACCGCAGCACACCGCCCAGCACATCAGCACGAAACGGTGCATCCAGTGCATGCTCCAGGGCCGGGCCGGATGGTCGGCGCGGATGGTGAGCAGCGGTCGCCACTCCGTATGGCCCGAGATATACAGGCTGCCCCACGTGAGGAACAGGATGGTCAATGCACCCAGGAGCGGCAGGAGGTATTCCCGCCACTGGAAGGGGCGCATCACGGAGAGACAGGCCCAGACGGCCACCACCACGAAGAGGTACGGCAGGTAGAACATGCCGGCGATGCCCAGGAGCAGGCCCGCATCGAAATACGGTGCCGGCCCACCGCTTCGGGATCCCGTGCTCCAGGTGTTCCACATCGCCCAGAGCACGAACGGCATGCCCATGATCGCCGGATCGGGCCTCAGACCGTAGGGGAGCAGGGCCAGCATTCCCGGGAAGACCAAGGCGGGCAGATAATGGTACGTGCCGAAGAGATCCACTCCATTGGTGGCCGCGTTCACCAGCACGGCCAGACCCAGAACGAGCAGCGCACCGGTGATGCTGAGGGCCCATGGATGTCCCTCGAGCAAGTGCATGCAGACGCGGTAAAGCGGCATGCCACTACCCGAGGACACCGGGGCGGAGGTGCCGAAGGGGGTTCCACCCGGCCACAGAGCGGCCACCAGCAGGGGGAGCAGGAGCAGGGCGGCCGGCTGGTTCCGGCGGAAAAGGGCTACGAGCATGGGGGATGGACGAAGGCTATGGCCGGTCCGGGCGGCATCCTATCTTCGCGGCGCCGGGAACGGACCGGCCCCAAGAATTCGGACCACATGAACGCGATCTGGTACGCCATCGGCCACTTCCTGCAGAAGACCTTCAACTGGCTCCTTGTGCCGTTCGGTTGGGGTCCCGTGGTCCTGTTCAGCGTGATGATCGCCTTCGGCCTCGGATATTGGATGTGGTGGCAGGGCAAGTACAACCGCCGCGCCAAGGAGAAGGGCGAGTACATCTGATCGTCCACCCTCACGCTTGTTGCGTCGCGCCGCTCCGTGGTGTCGGCGTCCGTACCAGGTCCTGTCCGATATCGCTGCGGTAGACGCGGCCTTCGAAATCGATCGGGGCCAATCCCTTGTACACGTTGTTGATCGCCTGCTCCAGGTCCTTGCCCATGGCGGTGACGGCCAGGACGCGTCCGCCGGCGGTCACCAGACCGTCCTTCGTCTGCTCCGTGCCCGCATGGAACACATGTGCGTTGGCCAGCAGCGCCGCCAGTTCGATGCCCATGATCGGACGCCCCTTCCCGTATTCACCGGGATAACCTTCCGAGGCCATCACCACGGTGGCGCAGGTGCGATCGTCCACGTCCACATGGTGCTCGCTGAGCGTACCCGTGGCGATGCCTTCGAACAGATCGAGCAGATCGCTGCGCAGACGGGGCAGGATGGCCTGGGTCTCGGGATCGCCGAGGCGCACGTTGTATTCGATCACATAGGGCTCGCCGTCCACGTTCATCAATCCGATGAAGAGGAAACCCTGGTAAGGGATCCCTTCCTCACGCAGACCCCGGATGGTGGGGGCCGCGATACGATCGTGGACCTTCTGCACGAAGTCCTTGTCGGCGAAGGGAACGGGTGATACCGCACCCATGCCGCCGGTGTTGGGGCCGGTATCGCCATCACCGACACGTTTGTAGTCCTTGGCGGAGGGCAGCATCTTGAACGCGTTGCCATCGGTGATCAGGAACGCGGAAAGCTCGATGCCCTTGAGGAACTGCTCGATCACCACCCGCTCGCCCGCGGCGCCGAACCGGCCGTCCTGGAGCATGGCCTTGATGGTGCGTGAGGCCTCCGCACGGTCCTTCGCGATCACCACCCCCTTGCCTTGGGCCAGGCCATCGGCCTTGATCACGTAAGGCGCGTTCATGCGGTCGAGGAATTCCTCGGCCTCCTTCAATTGCCCCTTGCCGAAGGCCCGGAAGAGCGCCGTGGGGATGTTGTGCCGCTGCATGAATTCCTTCGCGAACTCCTTGCTGCCCTCGAGCCGTGCACCTTCCTTGCGCGGACCGATCACGCTGACGCCCGAGAGGGCCGGATCGGCAGCGATACGATCATGGAATCCGTCCACCAAGGGACCTTCGGGACCGACCACGATCACGCGGATCTTCTTGTCCAGGAGGAACCGGCGCATGGCCTTCTGGTCGTTCAGGTCGAGCTGCACATTTCGGCCATGCCGCACCGTACCGGGGTTCCCGGGTGTCACATAGAGTTCGTCCAAGAGGGAGCTCTGCGCCAGTTTCCACGCCAGCGCATGCTCACGGCCACCACTTCCGATCAACAAAACGTTCATGCCGAGGCCTTTGCCACAAAGGAAACCCCGTGCTGCCCGAGGGCCGAAAGAAGTTTCCAACAAATGAACAACCCCGCCCGGCGCAGATCCGGACGGGGTTGCTGCAACGATGCCGATCGATCAGTGCACGTGGGCGCGCTTGATGCTGCAACCGATGTTGCGCGTGGTGGCCGGATCGATGGGTTTGCCCGCGGCCAGCGCCGCGATCGCATCGTTGACGTAGTGGGCCTTCACGGCCTTCGGATCCTCCACGTTGTCGTCGATGGCGCCCTTGTACACGAGCTTCAGGTCCTTGTTGAAGAGGAACACGTGCGGCGTGGTGCGCGCACCGAAGGCGTCGGCCACCTTGTTGTTGTCATCCAACAGGTAGTAGCCCTTCAGGCCCTTCTCCTTGTAGCGCGCCTGCATGTCGGCGAAACCGTCGCCACCGTCACGCTTGGTGGTGTTGCTGTTGATCATGGTGAAGCCGATGCCGTTCTTCGCCGCCAGCTCGGCCAGCGCGGGATAACGTCCTTCCCAACCTTGGCTCCCTTCACCCCCGATCACGAAGGGGCAGGTGTTGCAGCTGAAGACCACGAGCAGGCCGTTCTTGCCGTTGGCGCTCTTCAGGTCGAGTTCCTTGCCGCTCACGTCCTTCATCTTCACATCGGTGGCGGGTGCGCTGGCACCGATGGCCATGTCCGGAAGCTCATGCGGAGCAAAGGCGAAGCCCACGCAGGCGGCGAGGGCGAGTGTTTTCATCATCATGTCGGGGTTGTTAGGAGGAACGAAATTAGGTGCAGCCCCTCCGGTGGTGACGGAACGCGGATGGCGTTCACCATTTTTACCACCGTTCGCGCCCTACTTCACCAACCCCGCCTGGATCGCGATACGCACGAGCCCCG
>DASWWQ010000133.1:0-11111 GCA_036405935.1 Flavobacteriales bacterium | reverse complement strand
ATTAAGGTCATATGCCATATTTCACTGAAGCAGAGTTCTCAATTGTTGCGAAAGCTCGAGCGGGAGGTAGACTATTCGAAGCAGTTGTAGCTTATGCGCGTCAGGAGAGCAAGATTGGAAAAACGACTTCCGTCTTTGTTTCACATGCGCACGCTGAAAGGGGGAAGATTGCTGAAGCAACGGCTTTTTTGAAAGGCATGAATGTTGAGGTCTATGTGGATTGGGCTGATGAGACCATGCCTGAGAAAACCAGTGGCGTGACGGCTATGAAGATTCGGCATAAGATCGTCATGAGTGATAGATTCTTGCTCATTGCAACCAATGCCGCAGTATCGTCCAAGTGGTGCAATTGGGAGCTGGGCATAGGTGACGCATTTAAGGCTTCAAATGATAAACTTGTGATTCTTCCACTGGCGGACAATCGTGGCAATTGGATTGGCAACGAGTATATCCAAGTATATCCAAGGGTTGAACCAGTTCCCAATGGAGTTGGTGGTTATTATGATAACATCTTCCGAATCGTTTACCCGGATGGGAAGACCAAATGGTTAGATGACTGGTTGAAGGAAGTATGATGGAAGAGAAGCACAAGCACTTAGAGTTCATTCAGTTGGTGATAACTAGACTGAACGTCAATTCCTTTTTGATTAAGGGGTGGGCGGTAACTCTCTATTCCGCGTTGTTCGCGCTAGCGGCAAGTGGTGCGAACCTAAATTTTGTCATGGTTACATACATCGCAGTACCTGTCTTCTGGGGCCTTGATGCGTACTACCTGAGTCAAGAGCGTCAGTACCGAGAGCTTTACAAAGAGGTCGCGGCCAAGGTGGCACCTCAGAGGATAGACTACGCTATGGACGCGAGCAGGTTTAATATTGGAAAGAATAAATGGGAGGTAGTAATGTGGTCTGGAACAGTAGCTCCACTCTATGGGGTCTTGATTTTGGTTACGGCGGTAGTTATGTTCATGTTGGCATGAGCATTCAATCTTCCCTCAGGGTCTCACGAAGTGGACCCTGAGGCTTCGTTACTTCCCTTTCTCCATCCCCTCGATCTTCTCCTTCGTCGCCGTCATCGTTCCATCGAGCGCGAAGGCCTTCTTGAAGTGGTCGAGTGCATTGACGGTGTCGCCCTTGGCGATTAGTGCATCGCCATAGCTGTCGTGCGCATTGGCGGTCGGGTACAGTTCCAGGTTGAGGCGTTGGATCGCCACGGCGTCGTCCACGCGGCCGGCGGAGAGGAGTTCGTATCCGAGGATGTTCAGTTCGTTCTCCGCGAACACGAAGTCCGTTGGTCGTTCCGCTTTGTATCTGCGGTATAGGGCGATGGCGTGTGCAGCACCCTGCTCGAAGACGTCCCGGCCGATCACATCATGGATGCTGAGTTGCGGCAGCGAGTAGGGTTCGTTGTAGAGGATGCGGGTGAGTCCGCCGCGGATGCCTTCCCGACCGAAGTACTTGCTGGAGTTGTTGGTGAGCACGATCAGGCACTTGTCCTCTTCGACACCGCGCAGGATGTAGGTGATGAAGCCCGCCCATCCGCCCGAATGCGTCACCAGTTTGCGGCCGCTGGGCGCACGCTGGATGAACCACCCGAAGCCGTATTCCGTGGTATCCCCGTTGTTCAGCACTGCGGGCGTGAAGGCCTCTGCGAGCGTGGCCTTCTTCACCAACTTCTCCGTGTACAGCAGGCGGTCCCACTTCAGCAGGTCGCCCAACGTGGAGTACACCCCATCCTCGCCGTACGCAGGATTGAGGTAATGTCCATCGGTGCTCTTCCGGTCGTGTCCGTTCCACTCCGTCCAGTGGCCGAACACCCGGTCGGGCATCTTCGGGTCGTTACCGATGACATAGTTGTAGACCGTGCTCCGTGTCATGTCGGCCGGATCGAAGATGCGCTGCTTCAGGAAGTCGGCATAGGACATTCCCGAAGCCCGCTTCACGATGGTGCCGAGCAGGTTGTAGCCGCCGTTGCTGTACTCCCATCTTTCGCCCGGCTGGAAGCGTACGGGAAGCTTCTGCGCGGCGTACATGTCCAGGATGTCCTCGTTGCCGCTGATGTAGCGTGCGGGATCGTCGTACTTCAGCTCCGGCTTCCAGTGCTGGTCCATCATCGGCTCGTACTGCGGCAACCCTGAGGTATGATGCAACAGATGCCGGATGGTGATGCCGGCGTATGGGAGCTCGGGCAGGAAGTCGCGCACATCCTGATCGTAGCGCAATTTGCCCTCCTCCTGCAGGATCATAATGGCCATTGCGGTGAACTGCTTGCCCACGGATCCCAGACGGAACTGCGAGCCGAGATGCAGGGAGTCGATGGGATCGATATTGCCGATGCCGAAGGCGCCTTCGTACAACACTTGACTCTGGTCGAACACGAGCGCTGCGCCATTGAACTGTCCTCGTTCATGCGCCTGCGTGAGGTATTCCGCGATGCGCACGGTGCGCGGATCGGACTGCGCTTGGCAGGAGGAAAGGAGCAAGAAGGCGAGGACCGGGAAGAGGTGCTTCATGGCGGAGGTTGTGCGCCTGAAGATGCCTTCATCGCTGAGCTCCGCAATGCACTTTAGGAAGATTTGGCTTCCGGTGATCAGCTGTCGAAGAGCCCGCCGTCCAAGGTCTGCGGCACTTTCAGCTCCAGGTCCAGCGCCTCGTTCAGCTTGCGGATGAAGATGGCGGCGAGCAACGGCGATTCCAGTTCGTGGTTCTGGTGCACGTAGAAATGCACATCCTCGATGCCGAGTTCCGCCCAGGTGGAAAGGCGTTCCACCCAGTCGTCGAGGCGCGCGCGATCGCTCTTCGGATCGTTGGCACCCACATAGCGGATGAAGGCTGTAGGCGTGGTCAGGCGCATATGGAGCAGGTCGCGTCGTCCGGCGGTGTCGGTGATGATGTTCATCACACGGTGCTTTTCCAGGAGGCGATAGAGCTCTTCGGCCACGCTGCCGTCGTTGTACCAGTCCGTGTGCCGGAACTCGATGGCCAGTCGGATATCCTTCGGCCAGGCCTGGAGGAACGGTGCGACCCGTTCGAAGTCCTTCGGCTTGAAATTCTCATTGAGCTGCAGGAACACCGGACCGAGCCGGTCCCCGAGATGGCGCACGGCCTCGGCATAACCCTCCACCAGCGCATCGGTATCGGTGAGCCGTTTCCAGTGGCTGATCTCCTGTGTCACCTTCGGCGCGAAAACGAATCCATCGGGCACCTTCTTCGCCCAAGCGGCGAACTGGTCGGGTGGGAAGAAGCGATAGAACGTGGCGTTCAGTTCGATGGCGTTGAACTGCGTGGCGTAGTAGGCCAGTTCGTCCTTTGTGCCGCGCGGATAGAAGTTCGCGAGGTCGGTCCGGTTCCACTTGGCGCAGCCCACGTGCACGCGCAGCTTGCCTTTACGCTTGCCCTTGCCCAGCACACGGGCGGTGTCCGGATGGTCCGGAGGAAGGGAGAGATCCAGGCCCTTGACGGAGGCGACCTTGCCGAATTGCATGATGCAAAGGAAAGGGTGATGTACGCCCGGTCAGGACCGCGGTGCGGAAGCGGACTGCCCGCTCCATTGCCAGCAGTGCACGGGCCCGATCTCCTCGTCGTGCCCATCCGCTGTGCGGATGAAGCCGAGCTTCTGCAGGATGCGGGAGGAGGTGGTGTTCAGGGGCCGGGTCTGGGCGGTGACGTGTATGCTGGGGTCGTGATCGTTGGCGATACGCACCAGACTGCCTGCCATCGCCGTAGCCACGCCTTGGCCTTCGTGTTCCGGGAAGGTGTGGTAGGCGATCTCGACCTCCCCGTTCTTCGGCGCACCCTTGAAGCCGCAGGTGCCGACAACGCGGTCATCCCGCAACGCCAGGTAGCAGATCCACGGAGGGGCGAAACCCACGCGGCCATAGAAGGCCTGGTCGGCATCGACCATTCGCAAGGTGTAGGGATCGGGAAGGAAGGATAGCCGGGGCGGTCCGGACAAAGGCACTTCAATGAGTTCCATGACGAAATATAGTGGCGTTGACATTCAACCGAATGGTTGAATATATTTGTCGCCATAACGCATCGGATCATGGACCATTCGAACTACACCCGGACCCTACTTGTACCGCGCCCGCCGCAGGAGGTTTACGACGCCATCCGCAGCATCGCTGCATGGTGGACCATCAATGTCGAAGGCAGTGCGGATCGCTCGGGCGATTCCTTCCTGATCCGTTTCGGTGATCCGGTCACGGGTCGGCTCGTGCATCGCACCGTGCAACGCATCACCGAGGCCGTTCCCGGCCAGCGGATCGCCTGGACGGTGACCGAGTGCCTCATGCCCTGGCTGAAGGAACAGGAGGAATGGAAGGGCACCACGATGGTGTTCGACCTTTCAGCGGAAGGGGAGGGGACACGCATCGACTTCACGCACATCGGGTTGACGCCACAGGTGGAGTGCTTCGAGCAATGCGAGCGCGGCTGGACCTACTTCCTCGAGGAGAGCCTGCGGGAATTGATCGTATCGGGCACGGGCCGGCCGGATACCAGCGACCGCAACCATATGGATACCATCGGTCATGTCCACCCCACGAACCCTTGATCGTACGCTGCTGGCGTTGGCGGATCCCACCCGCCGCGCGATCCTGCAGCGACTTTCGTCCGGTGAGGCACGCGTCACCGAGGTGGCGCAGCCCTTCAAGATGTCGCTGAACGCCGTGAGCAAGCACATCCTGGTGCTGGAGCGGGCCAAGCTGGTGCAGCGCCGCAAGGTGGGCCGCGACCATTACCTCAGCTATCGCTCCGAGCCTTTGGATGCGGCGGCGCAATGGATCGAAGAGACGCGCCACTTCTGGGGATCGCGACTGGATGCGTTGGAGAAGCTCCTCCGTGACGAGGACCGGAACAAACCCTGAACACACAACGACCACGACATGGACAAGTACGGAACACTCATCGCGCCGAACACCATCCGCTTCCGGCGCTTGCTGCCAGGCCCCATCGAACGTGTATGGGCCTATCTGACCGAATCCGACAAACGTTCCCGATGGCTCGCCAGCGGTCACATGGACCTGCGGGTCGGCGGTGAAATGGAGCTGAACTGGTTGCACACGAACCTCGATGCGGCGCCCAGCGAGGCACCGGAGCGGTATCGCAACGGACACAGCATGAAGGCGACGATCACCCGATGTGAGCCGCCTTATGTGCTGGGCTACACGTGGGGTGCACGGGCCGAAGCGCTTTCCGAAGTGCTGTTCGAGCTGAGTGAACAGGGTGAGGAGGTCCTGCTCGTGCTCACGCACCAACGCTTGCCCAATGCGAACGACCTGCTCGGCGTTTCCGGCGGTTGGCACACGCACCTGGACATCCTTGTGGAACACATGAACGGGCGTACATCACCGGCGTTCTGGAACAGGATGGACCGGCTGAACGGAGAATATCGGACGAGGATCGGAACGGCATGATCGGACGGCCGTTCGCCATCTTTGGGGCATGTCGCCACGCGCCTATCTGCTCGCCCTTTTCTTCACGGCATCCGCGCTTCCGGCACAGACCGGTCGCACCCTCTTGGCCGACACCGCGACGGTGACCGTCCGTCAGGGTGGCTGCAAGGGAACGGTGAGCGGCGAACGCATGCGTGGCCTGTTCATGCACGAGGCCGTGGTGGTGTCGCGCGATGGGGAGAGGCATACCTACCGGGGCCCGCTGTTGCGGAACGTGTTGATCACGGCCTGTCCTTCGGTCGGTGCTCTGGACAAGCACGGCATGGTGGCCAGCGCGGTGAAGGTGATGGCCGCGGATGGCTTCACGGCCGTGATCGCGGGCATGGAGATGGACAGCACCTTCCAAGCGAAGCCGGTGATCCTGGCCATCGATCGGGATGGAGCACCGTTGGACGGGCACCAAGGTCCGTTCCAGTTGATCGTGCCCGACGACCTGCGGCATTCACGCAACGTGCGCAACGTACGATCGATCGAACTGCTGAAGCCTTGAGCATGGACACCCTCACTTGGGACGACTTCGAGAAGGTGCACCTCTGCGTGGGTACGGTGCTGGAGGCGATCGATCTGCCGAAGGCGCGGCGTCCGGCGTACGTGCTCACCATCGACTTCGGTCCGCATGGCGTGAAAAGGAGCAGTGCGCAGATCACCACGCATTACACCAAGGAGGAACTGATCGGGCGGCAGGTGCTCGCGGTGATCAACTTCCCCGAGAAGCAGATCGGCACGGTGATGAGCCAATGCCTGGTGACCGGTTTCCCCGATGGGAATGGTGACATCGTGCTCGCGTCGGTGGAGCGGCAGGTGCCGAACGGCACGTGTATCCGCTGAGGCCTGTTCAAAACAAAACGCGTGCATGGATGAACAACGGGCGCTACATTGGCGTTCATCTGAACATAAATCCCACAACCGATGGCAGCAGCAGTTGAAGCCTATTGCGTGAAGTGCAAGGCGAAGAAGAACATGAAGGATCCGAAGGAGAACATCATGGCCAACGGCCGCAAAGCCATGAAAGGCACCTGCCCCACGTGCGGGACCGGGATGTTCAAGATCATGGGCAAGGCCTGATCCAGGACATGGCAAGAGCTTGGAAGCCCCGGCATCGCCGGGGCTTTCGTTCGTTCGGTGGGTCCGTCAGACGATCCCCTTGAGCGTCAACCCACGCTGCACCTTCCCGCCGCTCGTGCGTTGGAAGCGGCGCACGGCGGTGACCCGGCGGGGCAGTTCATGCGTCTCCAACACCTCGGTCACCTTCTTCAGCACATCGGGCAGCACTTCGTCGGAAGGCCCTTCGGTCTCCAACACCAGCATCACGGCCTGTCCCAAGCGGTCATCGGCATAGGCGGTGAAGTAGTGCGCGTACGGGATCACGCCTGCGGTGCGCGCTTCGAGCTGCTCCGGGAAGATCTTCTTTCCGCCGCTGAGGATCACGTTGTCGGCGCGACCCAGCCAGATGAACCGGCGCTCATCGATGCGCTCCACCAGATCGTTGGTGATGTGCTTCTTCACGCTCAGATGCGGCGTGTGGGCGATCAGGCAGCCGCGTTCGTCCTGTTCGAAGGTGATGTCGCCGATCGCGGTGAAGTGCGGCTCCCGGGCAGGGCCGTTGAGGGCACGCAGCGCCACGTGCGTAACGGTCTCGGTGCTGCCATAGCCCTGCCACACGCGGGTACGCAGCGGCTGAAGGTCTTCGATCAGGGCATCGCTCGTGGGTCCGCCACCGAGCAGGATGTGCTCGAACTGCTCCTCCACGCGGGCCTGGTCCTCCTGGATCGCGCGGTGCAGTTGCAGCGGGACCATGGCGGTGAAAAGGAAACGGTCCGTGGTGTTGAGGTGGTCGAGGATGCTTCCCCGTGGATCGATCAGATGCAGGTCGAGACCGATCACCAGCGCCCGCACCAGCATCATCTTCCCGGCGATGAACTCGCCCGGCAGGCAGAGCAGGGCGCGATCCCCCTTGTGCAGGCGGAAGGCCTGCGCGGTGAGGCGGGCACTGGCGATGAGGTCCGTGCGGGGGATGGCGATGGGCTTCGGGTCACCGGTGGTGCCGCTGGTGTGCGCGGTCAGCGGCGCATCGGGTTCCGTGATCAGCGTATGCACCAAGGCATGCAAGGGCGCCGCCCAGTTGTGGGTCAGGGGGTCGGCATCGAGCTTTTGGAAGTGCCGCAGCACCTCACCCTTGGTCAACGTGGTACCGTCGATGGTGATGCGATCGAATACAGCGGCCATGGTGCGGCGCGAAGTTCGGTGGAAATGATGGAGGGTGATATCGCTACAGGGCCACGGAGGAATGCAAGACACTCCATGCCCTGTTCCCTTGGAGGAAGCGACCAGTTGTCCGTTGTTCGTTGTCAAGCTCCTGGTGGACGCTGGCGGAACTGACAAGCGGCAACCAGCAACCGCTCAAAGGTCCTCCGTGCCTCCGTGTGGGCACGAGCAGAGGATCATTCGACCCGATCCAGCTCCCACGCCGTCTCCGGCCTGTACCAGAGCGATCCTTCGGCCACACGCAGCGGCGAGGGAATGTTGTCCGTGTACACACGCCCGGTGCCCAGACCTTGTGGAACGCGCACATCGAGCGTGGCGGTCCACTGTGCGATGGCGTTGAGCCCGATGTTGCTTTCCAGCGCCGAGGTGATCCACCAGCCGATGCCGCGGGCGTCCGCGAGATCGATCCATTCCTGTGCAGCGGCCCATCCACCCACCAAGCTCGGCTTGATCACGATATGGTGCGGCTGCACCTCATCCAACAGGTCGATCTTGGCATCACGGGTGTTGAGCCCGATCAGGTCCTCGTCGAGCGCGATCGGCAACGGGCTCCGCGTGCAGAGTTCGGCCATGGCCTCGTACAGGCCGGGCGCGATCGGTTGTTCGATGCTCTCCACCTCCAGGTCGGCCAAGCGGTGCAGCACATCCAGCACCCCACGTTGGTCGAAGGCACCGTTGGCATCCACCCGCAAGGTGAGCATCGAGGCATCATACTCCTTGCGGACGGCCTTCAGCAGTTCCAGTTCGTCCGCGATGCCGATGGCACCGATCTTCATCTTCACGCAGCGGCTGCCGTTGTCGATCTGCTGGCGGATACGGTCACGCATGGTGGCCTTATCGCCCATCCAGACCAGTCCGTTGATCGGGATGCCCTTCCGGCCGAGCGTGAAAGGGGAGGGGAAGAGCAGCTTGCTACCGCTGACCTCGAGGTCCTTCAGGCATTGCTCCACAGCGAAACGCACACTGGGTACATCCAGCAGGTCATCCGCGAGGCGCTGGTGCCAGTTGGTGGTATCGGCGCAGAGCTCGATCAGCTTCGTGCGCACATCCGCCGGGAACTCCTTGCTGTGCCGGGGGAAGAGCGCGGCCTCGCCGATGCCCCGCACGTTCGGATGATCCGTGGGCCGAGCGATCAGGTACCAGACGGTACGTGAAGTGATCGTGCCCTTCGATGTTCCGAGCGGGAACGCCGGGGTCAGTTGGATCTCCTTCCAGGTGGCGTGGATCATGGTGGGGAGGACTCACACGGAGACACGGAGGCACGGAGGAAAGCGGTCCCGGCATACGTTCCGGAACTCCTCGCCACCGATCGGATTCGGAGCAAGTAGCTTCATGTGCTCTGTGCCGTTGTGGTGAATGGGATGCATCAAGCAGCTATGACGAGACCCAAGGAGAACAGCAACGCGGTGACGAACGTCCCCAGCGCCAGCACCTTCAATTGCGGATCGAGCGCGCGGGGCTCGGCGTTGGACCACACACGCAGCAGGTGGACCGCGAAGCCGGGCAGTACGATCAGGAAGATCCATTGCGCCCAGTGGCTGCGGGCGAGCACTGTGAACGCGATCAAACAGCCGATGCCGCCGAGCACGAGCACGGTCTGGTAGAGCTTCGCGTTCCTACTGCCCATACGCACGACCAAGGTGCGCTTGCCGCTCACCGCATCGTTGTGGATGTCGCGCATGTTGTTCACGTTGAGCACACCGGCACTGAGCAGACCGAAAGCCATGGCGGGCAACAGCGTGGCGGCATGGAACTCGCGGGTGTGCAGGTAGAAGGTGCCGCAGACCCCGACGAGCCCGAAGAAGAGGAACACACTGATGTCGCCCAATCCCGCGTATCCGTAAGGATTGCTGCCGAAGGTGTATTTCACCGCAGCGCCGATGGCCAGCAGTCCGATCAGCAGGAAGACCAAGGTGGTGGTCGAGACACCGAACGCGACCGTGATCAATGCGCAACCGGAAACGAACGCGAGTGCACCGCAGATCATCATCGCACGTTTCATCGCGGGGGGGGAGATCGCGCCGCTCTGCACCGCGCGTTGGGGTCCCACGCGATCGGCATTGTCGGTACCGTGTTGATGGTCGCCAAGGTCGTTCGCGAGGTTGCTGAGGACCTGGAGCAGAACCGCCGTGAGCAGGGCGAGCAGCAGGATGGAACCGCGGAACTTGGGCGGTCCATCGTACACGAATACGTTCGTCAGGTAGGCCAACGCACTGCCCACGATGATGCTGCTCAACGCCAACGGCAGCGTGCGCAGTCGGAAGGCTTGGATCCAGTGTTTCACGCAACGAAGGAACAACAGTGATGTGGAAACATCGGTCTAGTTCACAGCATCCACGAAGTACATCTCCAGTTCACCCTTGCCCTTGGCCTGCACCTTTCCGCGCGAGGTGAAGGCCAGGCCGGGCACATCCTTCACCAAGGCATACGTGCTGCCACTGATGTTCACGTGTCCGGGTTCGCCGGAGGATTCCATGCGGCTGGCGGTGTTCACGGTGTCGCCCCAGATGTCGTAGGCGAACTTCTTCACCCCCACGATGCCGGCCACCACGGGACCGGTATGGATACCCACGCGCATCTCGAACACGGGCAGCCCCTGTGCAAGGCGGTCCATCCGATGCCTGCGCATGAAGGCCTGCATCTCCAGCGCGGCGTGCACCACATCGGCGGGCCCGCCTTGGCCGGGGTCGGGCAGTCCACCGGCGGCCATGTAAGAATCGCCGATCGTCTTGATCTTCTCGATGCGGTACTTGTCCATCAGCCCATCGAACACCTTGAAGCAGGTGTTGAGCTCCTGCACCAGCTCGGCCGGCGACACCTGTTCACTGAGCTGGGTGAATCCGCGGAAGTCGGTGAAGAGCACCGTCGCTTGATCGAAATGTTTCGCGGCGGCCGCACCCGTCCGTTTCAGTTCCTCGGCCACTTCATGCGGCAGGATGTTCAGCAGCAGCTCATCCGAACGCTCCTTCTCCGTGCGCAGTTGGGCGGTGCGGTCCTTCACTTCCTGGTCCAGCTCATCGCGCTGACGCGTCACCAGCTTGTTGTGGTGAGCCGAACGGATGGCGAGGTAGACGGCCACGCTCACGGGAACCGCCACATCGGAGCAGTAACTGGCGATCACGGACAGCCAGTTGCCGAGCCCGGTGCCGGTGAGCTGACTGATGATGGCGAGCAGCACGGTGAGCAGGCTGCTGGCCACCGCACCCACGCCCACCCAACGTTCGTAACCCTTGGAGCGCATCAGTCGGAAGGCCGATCGGATCAGTACGATCACGAACCAGACCATGATGCCCACGAAGAGCGCACCGAGCACGATCAGGAGCACGATGGTCAGTGCGGTCGCATCCACCAGGTTGAAACCCTCCTGCGTATCGATCACACCCATCCGGTCCGC
>DASWWQ010000132.1:0-5316 GCA_036405935.1 Flavobacteriales bacterium | reverse complement strand
GCTTCGATTCGCCCAATTGTATCTGTTGTCCCGACTGCAGGGCTTCGATGCATTGGTCGGGCAAGCTGGTGTCGTAGACGCCAGGTACCACTTCCCATAGCGTCCGCCCGATGAAGGGCCCCATGGGTGGAGCCGCTTCGTTGGCGAAAAGCACACGCAACGTGCGGCTGTCATCCTCTTTCTCCAATCGGAGAAGGGATGCGGCGAGGGGTATCCGCTGAAGCAACGGGATCAACAAACCCTCCACCGGATCGGTGGGATTCGCGAACAGCATGGTAGGTGGGCCGCGAACGTGGATAAGCAGGTACGGGAGTGTACCGATCAACACGTCGTGGAATGGTATGAAGATACGCTCTATGACGGTGCTGCCTCTCTTTTCCTGGATAAAAGATCGAAGAGAGATGCAACGACGACCTATGGGGCCTACCGGCTGTCGATCCTGGACCGCATATAACGGCTGGATGGACCACTCCGGGAACAAAATGCCCAGGTATGGGCACGCCTCCCATCGGATCAGTTGAAATGTGCACTGATGAACGCCAGTAGTTCCGCATCCGTCATCCGTTCAGAGGTGCTTTCGGAGGTGGTCGTGTTCCTGTACTGGGGTGTCCTTGCCAGGAAGCGGATGAACTGTTCCTGCACCTGACCCGTGCCCGTTACGTGAACTTCATCCACATTGGGCATGATCGCGGCGATCTCCTTGAAGAACTTCTGGGAGGAGGCCACGGCCTGGTTGTTCGCCGCATTCTCGTTGGAATTGCCGGATACGTGCGGTTTCCGCAGATGACCGAGGATGACGAGCTCGGCACTGTCCGGGTCCGTGCGGCCGACCACAGTTGCATTGTACTGGTCCATCCAGATGCCGAACTGCTTCTTTTTGTAAGGGGTCATGTTGGTGTAGGTTGATCTTTCATTCGCCATACCAGGCAATGGCCGGGCGACCTGCCGCATCGGATCGCCGGTGTCCTTGGACGTTATCCGGTGACCTCCTGAGCTGCGGTCCGAACAGTCATGGAAATAGCTGGACCGGGCCCGCATCGCCCCCCGGCACCAATCGCACCACAAGTCAATCCTTTGGTACTGAGCACATGGCATTTTTCGCTGCGGTTGGAACCGGCACGGATCTGCTCAGGAAGGGGGTGGGAACAACCCCTTCGGTCCGATGGTCCGGTCAGGGACCATGACGGCGCTCAGCACGTTCGGTGGAGGCGCTCCCGTCCATCGCTTTTCATTCCCCTACTTTTCGCTGCCAGCCCTTTCGCATGCCCGTCGCCGTCCCGGCCTATATACGTCCTGCGTCCTTCTTCTTCTGGACCATGGCGTTGGTGCACCTTGCACCGATCTGGTGCGCACCCTGGTATGTATCCCTTGATGGGCCCTGCCACCTTTACAACGCTCGGCTGCTTCACGACCTGCTCCAAGGCGATCCCTACACCACCACCTTCTTCGTCCTCAACCCCTTCCCCGAACCCTATTGGAGCGGCCAGCTGCTGATGGCCTTGGGATTCTCCGTGCTGCCGGGGTGGTTGGTGGAGAAGCTGGTGTTCACGACGATCATCCTCGGGACGGCTTTCGCCTTCCGCAAGCTGACGCGCACCCTCGCTCCGGACCGGCCTTGGACGGCCCTGCTGGCGATGCCGTTCCTGCTCCACTACGGCCTGCCGATGGGCTTCATCAACTTCGGCCTGAGCCTTCCCCTGTTGCTGCTGACGGTGCATTGGACGCTGACGGCCTTACGCGGTCCGGTCCATCCGCTGAAGGCGTTGGTGCTCTTCACCTTGCTCTATTTCACCCACCCGAGCACCTTCGTGGTCACGCTCGGGATCAGCGTGATGTTGACCTTGGCCGCTTGGCGAAGTGCTGCTCCAACGCAGGCCCGGCGCTGTCTTCGCGCCGTCGTGATCGGTGCCGCTGCGGGCTGCGCTTTGCTGCTCGCCTACATCCTCCATCATCCGACCGCTCGGGGGGCGACGGCACGCATCCCGGTACCGGACCTCCTGACGTGGATCGGTGAAGGCCGGGCGTTCAATGCGCTGGGCGTGGATGGTGAACTCCTGACGAGTTCGATCTGCGCCATCGTCCTGTTGGTGCTGATGACCGCTTCGGGGGTGCTCCTCTTCCGGAGAAGCGCAGGCACCCGGGTCTGGGCGCTACTGACCTTGTGTGGCCTGGCGGCCTACCTGCTGGTACCGGATGTCATGGCCGGTGGCAGCAGCACCTCACCCCGTGTACTGCTCTTCCTCTTCCTGCTGATGGCCTTGTGGATCGTGGCCACGCCACTGCCCCGTTGGACCTATGCCGGGCTGGCGATCCTGGTGTTATCCGATGCCGCGCACACCGTGATCCAGACGCGCAGCGCCATGGACCTTTCGCGGTCGGTGGAGGACCTGCTCTCCGTTTCCGCGCAGCTGGAGCGGAACAGCGTGTTGCTTCCCTTGAACTACAGCGACAATTGGATGCACAGCAACATCAGCAACTACCTCGGTGTACAGGAGCAGCGGGTGGTCGTGCTGGACAACTTCGTCGCCACCGCACCGTTCGCACCCGTACGCTGGCGCGAGGAAATGCTTCCCTACGCCGCGATCGGAAGCTTCTCGGAGAGCAACCGTCCGTGCATCCGGATCGCCGGCTATGCCGAGCATACCGGCCAGCGCGTGGACCAGGTACTGCTCTGGATGCGGCCGCAGGAAGGCGATAGTTGCATGGCGGACGCGTTACACCAGTTGGACAAGGACTTCCCCCGCAGTTTCCGAACGAGCACCGGGAACACGGAACTTCGGCTCCGCGATCCTTCATGAGCATCAGCCGCCGCCTCCGTCCCTTCCTGGTCCTGACCGGGGTGCTGTTGACGGCCGCGTTGGTGCTGGAAATGGTCAACGGCCGGTTCTGGCTCAGCGACCTGAAGGTCTACTACCTGGCCGCCGAGGCCCTGCGCAACGGCACGCCGGTCTATGGCGTGGCCTTCGGGGAGGACACCGGTCTGTACAAGTACGCGCCCTCGGTGCTCCATTTCTTCCTTCCCTACACGCTGCTGCCGTTCCCCGCTGCGGCGTTGGTTCACTATGTCCTGATGGGACTCGCCTTGTCGGCCATCTTCATCCTGCTGGAGCGGATCCTGCAACGCCACGTGGGCCACGGCAAGTTGCCGCGTGTGGTGCTCCGGGCCGTGCTGGGCCTGCTGTGCATCGTGGTGCTGCTGGTGCGGGAACTGCACCTCGGCAACATCAACCTCGGCCTGATCCTGCTCGTGCTGTTGGCCACGGAAGCGGTATTGGCCGGTCGGTCGTTCCGCGCCGGAATGCTGCTGGGCATCGCCTGCTTCGTGAAGCCGTACCTGCTCCTGTTGTGCATCCCCATGGTGGTACGGGTTGAGGTGCGCGCTTGGCTCGGTGGCCTGCTGGCCTTCGCGGGGGCCTTGTGCCTGCCCCTGCTCTATCCCGGGCCCACGGCATGGCTCGGCCTCCATCTGAATTGGATCGCCAGCATGATGGGCCACAGCCTGGTGCTCGAAAGCCCGGACACCTTCCGCTACATGTTGATCAACCTGCTGGGCCGCCCCCTGCCCCAGCAGGTCACCTTGGCCTTCATCCTCGCCGCCGCCATAGGCCTGGCGATCTGGACCTATCGCAACCGCCGCATGGACGACGCACGCACATTGGAGTTCGACCGCATCGCGGAGCTGTGGATCCCCTTCGCCTTGGTTCCCAACCTGGTGGTGACCGACCAGGAACACTTCATGTTCAGCCTACCGATGATCATGCTGGTGATGGCCTACCTGTTCCGCTATCGCGACCGTGTTACGCTTCTGTTGTTCGTGATCGGGTTGCTGGCCTATTCCACCCGGAGCTCGGACCTCTGGGGTGTGGAACTGGAGAACCAATTGGTGTGGTGGGGCGTTCTCGGATCGGGGAATATTATCCTGCTCGGGACGGGTCTGCTGGCGTATGCGCGTTGGCGACGGGATCCACTTCTCCCCACGGAACCCTTGTCCGCGTAGGGGCACCTGCAGCCTTCACCTTTCCGATCACCGGATCGGAAGGGCGGGGAACAGGCTTTGAGTCCGGTGAGGCCTCGCCAAACCCCCTCACCATGTCCACTTTCGAATTCCAACAGCATCTGATCGGACTTCGCCAACATCTGTACTGGTTCGCCCTGAGCCTGACCCATGACCGGGACACGGCCTTGGACCTGATGCAGGAAAGCATGTTGCGCGCGTTGACCCATCGGGAACAGTTCCGGGAGAACACCAACCTGAAGGCGTGGTTGCTCACCATCGTCCGGAACACCTTCATCAACGGACACCGCCGCGACAAACGCACCGCCGACATCCTGGCCAAAGTGGATCGCGAACGCACCCTGAGCAGCCGCGTGGATACGCCGGCCAGCACGGAATCGAGCATGCGCATGAGCGAGATCCAAAAGGCCATGGGTTCCTTGGAAGAAATGTTCCGCCAGCCTTTCCAGATGCACCATGAAGGCTTCAAGTACCAGGAGATCGCCGAGGAACTGCGCATCCCCGTGGGCACTGTGAAGAGCCGCATCCACCAGGCCCGTCATCGGTTGATGGGCATGCTTTCGGACAACTGATCGCCGACCCGGCAACGATGCCTTTGGAACCCCTGTTTCCAAGGGCATCGTTGCTTCCGGACCAGGATTGTTCACTCTTTTTGGCATTCGGTTGAACAAAAAACAGCCATCTTCAGCCCGGACAATGGCGGAAGCGATCGTGATCGGAGCAGGCGTAGCGGGGCTTTCCGCTGCGACCACGTTGGCCCATGCGGGTCATCGGGTCACTCTATTGGACCGCAACGAGCGTCCGGGGGGCCGGGCCCAAACCTGGAAGTCCGGAGGCTTCACCTTCGACCTGGGACCCAGCTTCTATTGGATGCCGGACGTCTTCGAGCGCTACTTCCAACGGTTCGGCCGGACCACATCGGAGCTTTTCGAATTGAAACGCCTCGACCCCAGTTACCGCATCGTGTTCGGCCCGGGCGACCACTGGGACCTGCCGGCGGGAGAAGAAGCCGTGGGGGCTCTTTTCGAACAGGAGGAACCCGGGGCAAGAGAAGCCCTGAAGCGATTCCTGGGCGAAGCCCGGAGCAAGTACGAGCTCGGCATGCACGACCTGGTGTACCGCCCTTCGCTGAGCTGGACCGAGTACCTGGATGGGCGGCTGCTCACCGGTCTGATGCGCACATCGGTGTTCAGTTCCTTGCGTAAGCATGTGCGGCGGCACTTCCGCAGCGAACGCATCCGGCGCGTGATGGAGTTCCCGGTGCTTTTCCTCGGGGCCGCCCCGCAGGACACACCCGCGCT
>DASWWQ010000131.1:0-7597 GCA_036405935.1 Flavobacteriales bacterium | reverse complement strand
CCGACCATCGGTCCGGAACAGGATGTCCTTGATGTGCAGATCGTCCACGTAGGACTGCTCGCCCTTCTCCGCCATCCTATCGCCGCTCATGCGGGCCACAAGGTCGGCCGGCCAACTGGTGGCATTATCGGTGGCCAAGGAGCCGTCCGGAGCGAAGCGGGCATACCAACTGCCATGCACCTTGCGGCTGTAGGCCGAGGGATCCAGGGTGTAGAGTGCATACAGGAAGCACGCACCATCCGCGCCGATCATCAGGCGTTGGTCCTCGATCTCCTTGCCGTCCATCGACTTGGGCCGATGGCTCTTCCAGCCACCCTGACCATCGGCGGCGTACAGGGCATACTGCCAGGCCGGTTTCTGCCACGACTTCTTGAACAGGTAGGCATGGCCTTGATCGTCCAGCGCGATGCTGTTCTGCGGAGCCTTGTCCGCGGGCCACTCGAGGGTCTGCACCTGCTGCCAGATGCGGGTCATGGCGGGCACGTTGAAACAGCTCAGGCGCAGCTCCTCCTTCGCATCCTTGGCGAAAGGCAGTTCGGACAGCACCAACAGCTTGTTGCCATCGGGGCTGAACGACCAGCGGAACGCGCCCCGGTTGCCCATCTTCTCGGCCGTGATCACGTCCAGCTCAAGACCGTTGCCCATCGCCCCATCGAAGCCGAGGCCATGCACCGCGAGGCTATGCTTGCCGGCAGCCTTGTCCCAGTGGGTGATGAACGCGTACAGGGCACCGTTGACCGCCACCACTTCATCGAGGAAATAGGCGTTGCCCATCACCCCGTTGTTGAAGGCGAGTTCCTGGGTGCCGAGGGACCTGAGGCTGCGATCGAAACGTTCCAACCAGAAGTGCTTCACCGTGGTGGCATCCTCCGCCACGCGCAACAGCACGAAGCCTTGATCGCCCATGTCCAGCAGGCGTTCGATGCGCCGGTCCGCGAATTCGTTGGTGGCATCGGCGCCCCATCGGTACACCGGTTCCTGCGCCTGTGTGGAAAGACCCACGGCCAGGACGCCGTACAGAAAGGCATGTCGCATCATCCGGAAGGGAAGTTTGGGAAGGACCGGTGCAGGAAAGGAGGATGGCGAAAGCACTTCGCTTCGGCAACCCTCCAAAGGACTACTTGGTGCAGGCCGCGTTGTACTCGTTGATGATGGCCTGGATGTTCAACATCCCGTAGCCCTTCTCCCCATCCGCCACCTTCTTCGCAAGCTCCTTGTTGTCACCGACGTACTCGGCCATCTTCTCCTTGAACTTCAATCCGAAGTAGTCCAAAGAACGCGGCTTTTCATCGCCGGGCTTGTTGTACACCATGGTGGCGGGATAGAGGCGAGCCATGTATTCCTCCTCGGTCTCGTTCGCGAGCTTCACCATGGTCATATAGTTGTCGGCCCGGGTGTACCAGACGTATTCCACGATGCAGCCGTCCTTCACGACCAGATTGGCGCGCACGGCCGAACCGATGAGGCCGCCCGAGTAGTTGATGCAGTGGTAGAGCTTGTCCGCCACCTTGTACTCCTTGAGGTCCTTGGTCTTCAGGTCCTGCTTGGTCTTCTTGTTGTCCTTGTCGGTCCAGAAGAGCACCTCGTTCTGCATGGTGTACCGGTTCTGGTACTTGATCCAACCTTCGGTCTTCTTGCCGGAGGCATCGATGATGTATCCCGGATACAGTTCGCCCATGCGGTAGACATCGGAGCTCCAGTCCTGGGCCCGGGTTGCGGTAAGGGCCACGAGCAGGCCGGTGGTCAGTAGGGTACGAAGGTTCATCGGAGTGGAGGGGTTAAGGGTGTACGAAGCTAGGCCGTTGGACGGTCCAATGCCGAGGCGGTACACGCTGCCTCACCGGAGGTTCGATCGGCCCGGAAACCGCGCGCCGTACCTTGCCGCCCCCGTGATCCATACCGGCCGCAACCAGACCTTGACCATCCTGCGCGATACCAGCGTGGGCCTGTACCTCGGCGATAACGAAGGCGGTGAAGTGCTGCTGCCCAACAAGTACGTGCCCGAACATTTCGAGCTCGGCGATACGATCGACGTGTTCGTGTACCGCGACCATGAGGACCGGCAGGTGGCCACCACGCTGAAGCCGAAGTTGCAGATCGGCGAGTTCGCCCCGCTTCGGGTGTTCGACGTGGGCCCGATCGGGGCCTTCGTGGAATGGGGCCTGGAGAAGCACCTGATGGTGCCCTTCAAGGAACAACAGAAGAAGATGGAGGCCGGCCGTTGGTACGTGGTGCGCATGGCCCTGGACGAGCAGACCGACCGCCTCTACGGCAGCAGCCGGATCGAGAAGCATCTGGACAACAGCGAGCTGACCGTGAAGGAAGGTGACGAGGTGGCCCTGATGGTCTTCGGACGCAGCGAGCTCGGCTGGTCGGTGATCGTGAACGATCGGCATCAAGGCCTCATCCACGCCAGCGAGGTGTTCCGCCCCATCGCCATCGGCGACCGGACCACAGGTTATGTGAGGAAGGTTCGTGAGGACAACAAGCTCGATATCACGCTGCAGGCCATCGGCTACGCGCAGTACAACGACAGCAACGTGGCCCTGCTGGCCAAGCACCTTCAACGCACCGGTTTCCTCGACCTCACCGACAAAAGCTCGCCGGAGGATATCCACGCGGTGTTCGGCATCAGCAAGAAGGCCTTCAAGCAGGCCTTGGGAGCGCTCTATAAGGAGCGCAAGGTGCGCATCGAGCCGCAGGGGATCGTGTGGCTGGGGAAGTGATCTGAGGCTCTGCGCGCTTCGGCCGCCAGTACGATGTCATCCTGAGCGTGCCGAAGAATAATGAGTACGCGCTTCGACAGGCTCAGCGTGACATGGGATAAAGCCCATGCACGATGTCATCCTGAGCCTGTCGAAGGATCGCTGTTGAGTAGGCGCTTCGACAGGCTCAGCGTGACATAGGTAAAGCCCATGCACAATGTCATCCTGAGCCTGTCGAAGGATTAGTGGAGTGCGCGCTCGGGCGCCTGCGCCAAAGCGCTACGGCGTCGGCGCGCAGGCTCAGCGTGACAGTGTAGTAGGAGCTCGGGCACTGTGTCATCCTGAGCTTGCCGAAGAATAGTGTAATGCGCGCTTCGACAGGCTCAGCGTGACATAGGAAAAGCCCATGCACGATGTCATCCTGAGCCGGCCGAAGGATAGTGTAATGCGCGCTTCGACGGGCTCAGCCTGACATGGTGGCTTGACCGTCACCCCAAGTACCCGTCCAACGCCTTCTGGATCCGGGCGTTGATATCACCCGTCGGGGCCGGAACGAAACGCTCGCCGGTGATGCGCTCGAAGAGTTCCACGTACCGGTCGGTGACGGTCTGCACGAAGGCATCGTCCATCACCGGCACCTGCTGCCCTTCCTTGCCCATGAAGTCGTGGGCGATCAACCATTCCCGGACGAACTCCTTGCTCAGTTGTTTCTGCGCTTCCCCCTTGGCTTGGCGCTCCGCGTAGCCATCGAGGTGGAAATAGCGTGAGCTGTCGGGCGTGTGGATCTCGTCGATCACCATCAGCTGCCCCTCCTTGATGCCGAACTCGTACTTGGTATCCACCAGGATGAGTCCGCGCTCCTGCGCGATGCGCGTGCCTTCCGCGAAAAGTCCCAAGGCATAACGGCACATGTCGGACCACACCTGGGGCGTGCACAGGCCGCGCGCGAGGATCTCCTCCGGCGTGATGTCCTCATCGTGTCCCTCATCAGCCTTGGTGCTCGGTGTGATGATGGGCTGCGGGAAACGGTCGTTCTCCTTCATGCCTTCTGGCATCTCCGCACCGCACAGCACGCGATGGCCCAGTTTGTACTGGCGCGCCGCATGGCCGCTGAGGTAGCCGCGCACCACCATCTCCACCTTCACGGGAGCGCAGCGGTGGCCCACCACCACGCAGGGATCGGGGGAGGCGATGGCCCAGTTCGGTGCCACGTGGGCGGTGGCCTGCAACATCTTCCAGCTGAGCTGGCTCAACACCTGGCCCTTGTGCGGGATGCCGCGCGGCAGGATGACGTCGAACGCACTGATGCGATCGCTGGCCACCAGCACCGTGCGGCCGTCCTTCAGATGGTACACATCGCGCACCTTGCCGTGGTAGACCTGGTCCACACCGTTCAATTCGAGTTCGGCGCGCGTGAGGGTTCCGGGAAGAGTGGTCGAAGCGCTCATGGGCGTTTTTCCGGGTCGTTGGGCTGTTCGATGTCCTTGAAGGCGGTGAGCACGCGCGTCACCAGCACGTGGCGGATGATGTCCTTCTCATCGAGGTCGATCACGCTGATGCCTTCCACGTTGCGGAGGCGCTCGCTCACGGGCTCCAGACCGCTGCGTTGCTGGCGGGGAAGGTCCACCTGGGTGACGTCCCCGGTGATGACGAACTTGGCGTTGCGCCCCATCCGCGTGAGGAACATCTTCAACTGCGGGACGGTGGCGTTCTGCGCCTCATCGAGGATCACGAAGGCGTGGTCGAGCGTGCGGCCACGCATGAAGGCCAACGGAGCGATCTGGATGACGCCGCCCTCGAGGTGTTCCAACAGACGCTGCGGCGGGATCATGTCCTTCAGCGCATCGTAGAGCGGCTGGAGGTAGGGATCGAGCTTCTCGCGCAGGTCGCCGGGCAGGAAGCCGAGGCTCTCCCCCGCTTCCACCGCAGGTCGCGTGAGGATGATCCGTCGCACGGTGCGATCGCGCAAGGCCTTCACCGCCAAAGCCACCGCCGTGTAGGTCTTGCCCGTGCCGGCCGGTCCGATGGCGAACACCATGTCGTGCTGTTCCACAGCCGTTACCAGGCGTTGCTGGTTGGGCGTCCGCGCCTTTACGCGCAGGCCCGCATTGCCCGTGACGATCACGTCGGTCTCCTCACCCGGGGCGACCGAGGGCCGGGGCGGACCGTTGCTATCGTCCGTGCCCATGATGTCGTCCAGCACCTTGCGGGGCAGGTCGTTGTATTTGGCCACGTGCCGCACCAGCTGTTCGAACCGATCGGCGAACTCCTCCACGAGGGGTTCCGGGCCGATCACCCGCAGGCTCTCGCCGCGCGCCACAAGGTTCAACTGCGGATAACGTTCCCGGATCAGCCGGAGGTTCTGGTCGTTGGCTCCCAGCACGGCCACAGGTTCGGCCGCGGTGATGTGGATGGTACGTTCGCTCAAAAGGGGGAATGTCGCTTTCCGGCCCGGCCGTAGCGCAGGGCCATCTATTTTTGACGTGCCGAAGTTAACGTCCCGACCGTCCCCGCAGGCATCCATGGCCATCATCACCCTGACCACCGATATGGGCCTGCGCGACCACTACGTCGCCGCGGTGAAGGGAGCGATCCTGTCGCAGGAGCCGGGAACCATCATCGTGGACGTGAGCCATTCGATAGCGCCCTTCGACAATGGACAGGCCGCCTTCGTGCTGCGCAACGCCTATCCGGAATTCCCCCGGGGCACCATCCACATCATCGGGGTGAACCCCGAGGCCGATGGACAGACCCGGCATCTGGTGGTGCGCCACGACGGGCACTATTTCATCGGCGCGGACAACGGCATCTTCCCCTTGCTCTTCGACGGCCGGCCGCACGAGGCCTTCGAGCTGACCATGAAGCTGGACACCGACCACCGGACCTTCCCGGTGAAGAACATCTTCGTGAAGGCCGCCTGCCACATCGCGCGCGGCGGCACGCCCGAGGTGATCGGCCGCAAGACGGTGGACATGCGCGAGCAGATCGGTTTCCGGCCCGTGGTGATGGGCGACGCCGTGAAGGGCGCGGTGATCCACGTGGACAGCTACGGCAACGTGGTGACCAACATCATGAAACAGCAGTTCGATGAGCTCGTGCGGGGCCGTGCCTTCCGGATCACCTTCGGCCGCAACGCCCACGACATCACCGACATCAAGACCACCTACAGCGATGTGCCCGCCGGAGAGCGCGTGGCCTTCTTCAGCAGCACCGGTCACCTGGAGGTGGCGGTGAACAAGGGGGTGGCCGGTGCGGGTGGTGGTGCCGCCCAGCTGCTGGGCCTCCGGGTGGCCGATACCGTGCGCCTCGAACTGGTCCAAGTGGCCCGAACAGTCCCGGCCGCATGATCGTTCGTTTGGTGAAGATGACCTTCCGCCCGGATTCCACCGCCCGGTTCCATGAGCTTTTCGAAGGTTGGAGGCATCGCATCATCGCCATGCCCGGTTGCCACCGCCTCGAACTGCTCCAAGGCACCGACGACCCCACGGTGTTCTTCACCTACAGCGAATGGGCATCCGTCGAACACCTCGACCGCTACCGTAACTCCGACGTCTTCGCCTCCGTTTGGCCTGTGGTCAAGGGCCTCTTCGCGGCCAAGGCCGAGGCCTGGACCGTGGACCGCAAACACCACATGAGCGGTCCGCCAACATCGATCCCTGCATGAGAACCCTCCTGTTCCTTCCCCTCGTCCTGATCACCGGCCAAGCCTTGGCCCAACGCACGGCCGAGGCCGAAATGGCCGATGCCAACCTCGCCTTCCGTGATGGACAACAGGATAGCGCGCTGGCCCGCGTGGACCGCGCCCTGCAACTGGACCCCGCACTGGCCGAGGCCTATAAACTGAGGGGAGACATCCACCAGAAGCGCAAGGCCTACGATACCGCATTGGAGGACTACAACAAGGCCGAGGACCTGGACCCGGGTGATGCCCGACTCTACGTAAGCCGCAGCGCGTTGCGCATCAGCGAAGGCAACTACAAGGGCGCGATCCGCGACTGCGAAAAAGCCATCGAGCTGGACCCCACCGAGGCCGACGCCTTCAATAACAGGGCTTGGGCCCTCTACCTGATGGACGCCGGTGATGCCGCACTGAAGGACGCCATCAAAGCCGTACGTCTGCGCCCCACCCACGCCGAGGCCATGTACCTCAGCGGCATCATCAAGGGCGAACGCTACAACGAGGAGGAAGGCCTGGCCGATCTCGATGCCGCCCTGCAACTCAACCCTGAACTGCCCGGCGGTGCCATGAGCATGGCCGTGCTGCTCTACGAGGCGCAGTATTATGAGAAGGCCGTGGCCAAATTCGGCGAGGTGATCGCACAGGACACCACCGAGCTGGCGGCCGCGCACTACTACCGGGGCCAGTCCTACTACGAACTGAAGGACAAGGAGAATGCCTGCGTCGACTTCAGCAAGGCCGCACGCATGGGCGATAAGGATGCGGTCTTCATCAAGAAGAACTATTGCGACACCGACGCCACCAAGATCCCCCGCAAACCGCGCAAGGGTGCCCGCAAGACCTCGATCGAGTTCTAGGTCGAAAGTTGCCGGTCCGTAGATGTCAGTTGCGCAGTTCGATGCAAGCTGTCACCCTGAGCCTGCCCAAGGGAGTGGTGTAAACTGGAAACCTGAAGGCTGAGCGCTGGAACCGCCCTGCGAGCCGTTAGGCGAAGCATATGCCCCACCTCGCCGTCGCGAAGCGCTCCTTGCTCCGCCGAAGGCTTTGCGAAGGCGCAGTTGGCGTAGCACGGTCTGCGGATGAACATCAGTAGTGCGCTTCGGCAGGCTCAGCGTGACAAGGGTTGGTGAGCCCCTTCCCTCCTCGCTCCATCCCCACCGTTCCCGGGCCTTGCTAGGATCGCCCGATCGGCGCTGTTACTTTCGCGCCCTGC
>DASWWQ010000130.1:0-6479 GCA_036405935.1 Flavobacteriales bacterium | reverse complement strand
GCATGAGCCGCAACATCGCGCTGTACGCCGAGGACCACCTACGGCTCTTCCGCAATGCCCGCGCGGCAGGATTGCTGTCCCGGAAGGCCTACGAAAGGAGATGCATGGCGATCGTGAACCGTTCCATCGCCGGCAGTTGGTGGAAGGACGGCGGTTCTCCGCTGAAGGCGATGCCCTATCTGCTGAAGGCCCTTTTCCTTTCACCCGGGGTGGTGCTCCGCCCCCACGACGGATGGACCATCCGCTCGGGCATCGCTTGGCGACCGCAGGACCATTTCCAGGCCCCACCTGCCCGCAGCGGGGAAAGCCATATGAAACGGGGCATCATCCAAGCCTTCCTCACCCAGATCCCCACGTTGCTGCTCTTCTTCATCGCCAGCACGGTGATGACCCGCTTGTTGGGCGAAGAGGGACGTGGCACCTATACCCTGCTGTTCAACTTCGGACTGCTGTCCGCCGTGCTGCTCAGCCTCAACCTGCACCAAGGCATATTGTACTGGAGCGCGAAGGATCCCGGACGGGTGCGGCAGGTGGGCGGTGTGGGCGCCGCCCTTTTCCTGGTGAACATGGTGGTGGCGCCTGTGATGCTCTTCCTCATCGTGCGTTCACCCACGCATTCCTCCACCTTGTTGCCGGGGGAGGATACGCCTTGGACCCATGTGGCCTTCATCCTGGCTACCATCATGTGCAGCCAGGTCGCGGGCATCTGCTCGGCGATCTTCCTGGCGCTGAAACGCTTCCGCGTGGTGAACCGCATGAGCGTGATGAACGCCGGCCTGAGCGCCGTGGGCTTCGGCACGTTGTTCCTCCTCCGTGAACGGTTCCCTTCCTTCGCGTCGGTGGATGCGGTGCTGGGCGTGTCCATAGCGGCGCTCTGCCTGCTCACCGCCACGTGGCTCCTGCTCTACCGCGCCCTCATCGGCCCGCTGCCCCGACCGGTCTTCGACCGGAGGTTGCTGCTTCCCGTGCTGCGCTTCTCGCTCACGGGTTATGCGGCCTACCTGATCACCTTGGTCAACCTCCGCTTCGACACGTGGGTGATCGAACACTACCGGACCACGGCGGAACTGGGTTTCTATGCCGTGGCCGTGGGATTGGCCCAGGTGCTCTTCTACCTGCCCGAGCCGCTGGCCCGCGTGGTGCAGCCCTTCCTCTATGCCGGCAACGACCCGCGGATGATCGCGCAGTTCAAGATGGTCTCGCGCCTGAACTTCACCGCCGTACTTACGTGCTGCGCTCTGCTGGCGGCCGTTTCCGGCGTGGCCGTGCCCCTGCTCTTCGGTGCACAGTTCGTGGTATCGGTCACCCCTCTGTTGATCCTGCTGCCGGGGGTCCTGTTCATCTGCACGGTGAAGCTGCTCACTCCGCTGATCATCAATCAAGGTGGCGTGAAATACCATCTCATCAGCAACATGGTGGGAGCGATCGTCACCGTTGTCCTGGACCTCCTGCTCATCCCCGCCCATGGCATCGCGGGAGCCGCGCTGGCCTCGTCCGTCGGTGCGGTCGTTATGCTCCTGACGGTGGGCCGTATCCTCCGCACGCGCTGCGGCATGGCGCTCAACGATCTTCTGCTGCTGAGACCGTCGGACCTGCGTTACCTGCGCGCACTGGTTCGTGGTGCCGCTTCCTTCGGTCTTCCGGCCATGGAAGCCGACCCTTCCGTACCGGCACCCGAACAACCGGCCGCCGTACCGGCCTCGCGCCCCGAGGCGATGGTATCGGTGATCATGCCTGCCCGCAATGCGTCCGCCCACATCGCCGAGGCGATCGAATCCGTACTGGCGCAGGACCATCCGCACTGGGAACTGCTGGTGGTGGACAACGGCAGCACGGATGCCACGGCCGCCGTGGTGGAACGTTATGTCGACCCGCGTATCCGTCTTTTCCGGGAGCCCCTGCCCGGCGTGGCGCGCGCCCGCAACATCGCCCTGCGCCATGCGCAAGGCTCCTTCCTCTGCTTCCTGGATGCCGATGACCGCCTGCCGGTGAATGCCATCTCCGTACGGTTGCGCCCCCTGCTCGAACAACCGGAGCTGCATTTCGTCGATGGGGCCATGCAAGCCTTCGACAACGCCACAGGAGCCGTGGTCTGGGAACGTACCACTTGGCATGCCGGTCCTCCGTTCGATGCATTGATGCAGTTGGATGGATCGTGCTTCCTCGGGAACACCTGGATGGTACGGCGTGTGCCCGGCCACACCTACAGCTTCCCCGAGCACATGCACCATTCGGAGGATGTGGCCTTCTACCTGGGGATCGCGCATCAAGGTTCCTATGCCCGCGTGCGCGATGTCGTGCTCCATTATCGCACCGGACATGGTTCCGCTACGTCGGACATCGCCAGCATGCACCAAGGCTACCTGCAGCTGCATGCCTATATGACCACGCTGCCCACGGCCACACGCAGCCAATTGGCGCGTGCTTGGCGACGACTGCGCAAGGTGATGTTCATCGACCTCGTGAAGCAGGGCCGCTTCATGAAGGCGCTTCAAACGGCCGCCTCCCCGCCACCGAAAAGACGCTGATACGCCCGGCGCGCGATCTCCATGGATCGCAGTTCCTCCCCCAGCGCCATGATCCGATCGCGCCCACCGGGTGCATGCACGAGTCCGGCCATATGATCGACTGCCGCATCCAGGTCCGCGAGGTCCGGGCGGAACAACGCTCCGGCATAGGGCCGCTCCTGGATCACCACATGATCGTCCGATACGCCATGGGTCAACAGGATGGGAAGACCGTTGGCCCAGTACTCCCCGTTCTTCACCGGGCTCTGGTACCGGCCATGGGGTATGTAGCGGATGGTGGAAAAGGCCAGGTCCGCAGCGGACAGGTAGGCGGGCACCTCCTGGTGCGGAGCGAAACGCACCGAGATGCGCTCAACAGGGATGCCTTGATCCACCAAGGCCTTGCGCAGGCCGGCCTCCGGCTCGTTCGTGAGCAGGAGGAGATGCATCTCCCCACCCAGCCGGGCGTTCATGCGGGAGAAAACGGAGAAGGCCTCCTCCCGGTAGTAGAGCCCGCCGAACTTCCCCACATAGATGCCGGTGGGGCGATCGCCGATGCCGAGCTCCGCACGCACGCGTCGGCGATCCTCCGGGGAAAATCGGAACCGGGTGATGTCCGTTACCGAAGGTACCATGGAGATCCGTCCGGGATCCAGGCCATCCGCGATCAACCGATCGCGGTACCCGTTGGTGACGGTGACCAGCCGGGCAGCCGTGCTCTTCACATGGCGTTCATGCCGCTTCGCATACCGGTAGTACGGTCCCTTGCGCGACCAAACACCGCTGTCCGCCATGTAGTCCGCGTGCGGCTCGAAGGACTCCACGATGTACGGTATGCCGAGCGGTACCGCCACCTTGGCCGCGATGAGGCCCGCCACGGCTCCCTTGGCACCGATCACATCGATGCGTTCCCGCTTGCAGATGCCGGTCATCCGGCGCACCACTCTTTGGATGACCTCGAAGCGGGCCAGTGGTGGCAACGCCTTCCAACGCATGGGCACCGGGATGTGCACCACCTTGTCCAGCCCCTTCCACGGGAAGGCGCCCTTACCATCGCGTTCCACCGTGACGAAATGCACCCGCTCCACCTCGGGCATCTCCTGCAGGAAACGGAAATAGGGGATCAAGGTGGAATCCGTCAGCGGCTCGGTGCTGGACCAGTAGCTGAAATAGAGGATACGCCGGCCGTGCCGTTGTTCCTCGGGAGATCGCGGCAACTGCGCACTCATCGTGAGGCCAGTTTTCGTCGGGCCTCCTGGCCCACGTGATCGCCCTTGATGTAGTTGCGTGGATCGAAGCGCATGCCCCTGCCCTCCAGCTCGCGCTTCTTCTCCAACAGGAACAGGATGATGTGGCAGGCGCACACGAACAACGGCACCAAAGGGATCTTGAAGCGCACCAACGCCCCGAAGTTGGGCGTGGAGATGCCGATGACGAACGCGAAGACCAAGGAATAGGCCATGCCCATCAGGGTGATGGGGTTGCCCACGAGCATCTTGAAGGCGCCCACGAAGTATCCCTTCACGAGCACGGCCAATGCCAGCAGGAGCAGCCACAGGTTCTCTGCACCGGCGGCCACCATCACCACGTTGCGGGCTTCCCAGAGGTAGGGACGGAACAAAGCCGCGTTCACCGCTACCGGTGAAGCACGCAGCACGCTCCCCCAGCTCTCGTCCAGTTCGCCGACATCGAAGAAATTGTTGCCATAGGCATGGGCGCGTGTCATGTCCTCCTTGGACACCACGATCGTCTCCAGGGCCTTGTCCAATGAGAATTTGTCCAGCCGATCGCCCAACGCATCGAGAAGGAACAGGCTCGCGCCCAGCATCAATACGGTGCCCAGGGGAAGAATGGTGTACTTGATCAGCTTGTTCCGGATGGCGATGATCCGTTCATAGTACACCCATGCGATCATGGCGGGGAGCAGTGCCATGAAGATATAGGGCTTGATGGCGATGAGCAGGATGGCCGAGAGCAGGCCTCCCACCACCAGCCAAGGCCCGCGCTCGCCGCGTTGGAACCATCGATCCATGTAATGGATCAACCAGCACATGGCGGCGAAGGTGAACGTATCCTTCACGATGCCCGAGCCCCAGAAGATCACCGACGGCATGAACAGGAATGCGATGGCGAACTTGCCGTCCAACGTCGGGAAGTAGCGCACCAGGCTCCGGTAGCAACGCCAGACACCGATATAGGAAAGGCTCGCCAGCACCACCGTCATCACCATGTAGCTGCGGAAGGTGAGCAGGCACAGGGGAGTGAGCAGCACCATCAGGATGAAGGTGCGATCGTCATCGTACATGTACTGGAACGGCCATCCCGTTTCCATGGTGAAAAGGCCGAAGTTCTCCGGCGTGTTGCCCTGCACGATCAACCGCAGGTACGAGCCCGGGTCCGTGACGAAGAGGTTGGCCAAGGTGTTGGCGCCGTAGAAATAGCCCATCGTATCACCACCATCGTAGTAATAGGTGTACACCAGACCGTAGGCGACCCCCCCGAGGATCTTGGCGAAGAGGCCGCCCAGGAAGAATCGGTACTCGGGAAACTTCCTCAGCATCAGATTCTTCTGGCGGGCGAAGTAGAAGTACAGGATCACCACGTACAGGAAGCTCAGGAGGAACTCCCAATACTCCAGATCGACATAGTGATCGTACAGGTCGTACATCCGGTCCTACACTGGGAAGATGGCGGAAGGGAGGGGGAAGGACATGGGTGGGGAAAGGTAGGACCGTGCTCCTCTCAGTGATGATAGGGTGAGCCGCGCATGATCATGAAGGCCCGGTAGAGCTGCTCGGCGAACAAGGCACGCACCAACTGGTGGGGGAAGGTCATCGCCGATAAGGAGAGCAAGAGGTCGGCCCTTTGGCGCACGGGTTCGTCCAGGCCGTAGGCCCCGCCGATGATGAAGGCCACCCCGCGTACACCCTGGTCCCGCCAGCCGACCAAGTGCGCGGCGAAAGCCGGGGAAGTGAACGTGCGGCCGATCTCGTCCAGTGCGATCACCCGCTCGCCGGGGCGCAAGGCCTCCAAAAGCCGCTCCCCTTCCCGTTTGCGTTGGAATTCCGGTGCGCCCGTGCCGGCCTCGGGGACCACCACCTCCTCCACGGTGGCCATGCGGCGGATGCGGCCCAGGTAGTCCTGCACCAGATCGGCCACCGGACCCTTGCCCGTTCGGCCCACCATGAGGATGCGAAGATGCATGTTCGCGCGTCGGTTCGTATCTCTGTGCCGGTCCATCGCTCCCGATGGCCTGATGTTTGCGAAATTCGCTCAAACCATCCGCACATGCTCATCCGGAGCCTTCTTCTGTCGCTCTCCATCCTTTTTGGCGGGATCCTCTTCGCCCAGAACGAAGTGAAGGACCAGGTGGTGGCCGCCATCGGCTCGGGCAACGCCCCCGGCCTCAGCAGGCACTTGGTGGCCAATGTGGACCTCACCGTGGGCAGTAGCAGCGAATACTACAGCAAGGCCCAAGCGGAGCAGATCCTGCGCAAGTTCTTCGCCGAGAACGAACCCCAGGGCCTCACCATCGAACACGAGGGCACGAGCAAGGTGGGCGACCGCTACTACATCGGCCGCCTGAAGACCGCTAAAGGGGAATACCGCGTCACCTTCTTCCTGAAGAAGGCCGAAGTCTTCCAGGTGAAGCAGTTGCGCATCGAAGCCGGAAAAACGACCCCATAGCTTGCTTCCACCCGGCACCGATGAGCTGATCGCCCGCGCCTTGGCCGAGGATATCGGTGATGGCGACCATACCGCGCTCTCCACCGTGCCGGCTTCGGCCAAAGGAGCGGCCCGCCTGTTGGTGAAACAGGATGGTGTCATCGCCGGGGTGGAGCTGGCCCAGGCCGTCTGCGCAGCCTACGACCCCGCCCTGAAGATCCGCGTGCTGATCCAGGACGGAGCCCGTGTGGTGCGCAACGATGTGGCCTTCACCGTTTCGGGGCCCGCGCGCAGCATCCTGGTCGT
>DASWWQ010000129.1:0-3158 GCA_036405935.1 Flavobacteriales bacterium | reverse complement strand
GGCAATCGTAGATCACGATGGGCGTACCTGCGCACACGCACTGATCGTTGATGGTGTCGTTCTCGGTGGTGGCGTCGTTGTCGTTGCAGTCATCACCGATGTTGGCCTCGAGCACGGGGCAATCGTAGATCACGATGGGCGTACCTGCGCACACGCACTGATCGTTGACGGTATCGTTCTCGGTTGTGGCGTCGTTGTCGTTGCAAGCATCACCGATGTTGGCCTGCAGTGCGGGGCAGTCGTAGACCACGATGGGGGTGCCTTCACATGCGCACTCGGCGGTCCAGGTGTCGTCCTCGGTTGTGGCATCGTTGTCGTTGCATGCCGTTCCGGGCAGGGCGGTGCCACCGGGTACGTTCAGGCAGTCGAGCGTTTGGCCGACGCACACGCAACCAGCGCTCCACTGGTCGTTACCGGTGGCGGGGTTGTTGTCGTTGCAGGCCGTTCCGGGCAGAGCGGTGCCACCAGGCACTTCTAGGCAGTCGATCAACTGTCCTTCGCATTCACACTCGGCGGTCCAGGTATCGTTGCCCGTGGTGGCCAGACCATCATCGCAAGGCGTTCCGGGCAGGGCCGTTCCACCTTCCACACCGAGGCAGTCCTCGGGTTGTGCGGGCTGGGGGAAGATCAGCAGGTCGGACCGCTGGCGTCCGGGACCGGCTTGGTTCCACACATAGGTCTCGATGTTCTGCTGGGGGTCCGAGATGTCGATGTTCAGGTGGAAGCTGAAGTCGCCGTTGGTGGTGAGCTGGGCGATCATCACGGTGTTGGCACCTTGGGGGTCCACACCCGTATTGGCGGGGAGGGTGGCCCAGGATTCATCGACGATCACGAACGAGCTGCCGTCCTCGGTGAAGGCGGCGAAGTCCATTGTGCCGCCCAGGTTCAGGGTGAGGCTGGGCACGGTGCCGGGGATGTTGCCATCGTTGTCACCCGACTGGAAACCGCTATAGGTGGTGCACATCGTGAGGTTGCCGTTCGTGTCCGCCGCGCGGGGTACACCGAGCTGCTCCAGGTTGCTGCCGCAACCGGCCGCTCCACCCGAAGTTCCGGTACGACCCACCGTGAGGTAGGAGTCGAACGCACTGCCTTCATCCAGACGACGCGTCTGCGTGGGGATGTAGTCCCCGTAGTTGTCGTCGTTCCAGAAGGTGGTGGTGGTGGTGAAGTCCAACGGGTTCAACGAAGCACCGCCGCCCTGGGGAGCGGGGTCGCCGAAGGCCGTGAGGAACCGGTAGCCCGGCGCCATGTCCACGAAGATGCGGTAGCACTTCATGCCGGCGACCAACGGATAGGTGCCACCCACTTCATTGTTGTAGTAGTCGGCATCGGCCTGCGTGATCGTGTAGTACTCCTCCACGATGATGTTCTCGAGGCCCTGGGCCTGTGCCGTGGCGCCCATCAGGGCGAGGCTACACCCCAGTATGGATCGGGAAATGAGGTTTTTCATTCCAGTGGTTTGTTTGCACCGGCCGGCGACGGGGCATCCCCTCGCACGGCACGGGTGCGATGGGTCTTAGTAGCAGGAGCCACCGAATTCGTTCACGAAAATGCTGAAGTCGACGGAGTTGATGATGCCGTCGTTGTTGATGTCGCCGGCGCATCCCGCGGTGGCGCTCACGTCCATGCCGATCTGCGAGGCCAAGGTCCAGCCTTGGGTCCAGGGCGTTGCACCGGGCTCGAAGGCACCGCGGTATTTGGCGCCGGTGAAGAAGCCATCCACCGGAGGAGCGAGCGTGGTCTGGGCCGCTACTGCACCAGCGGCGGGCACGGGGTTCACGCGGTCGGTGAAAACGTTGTTGCCGGTCATGGCATAAGTGGCGTCGATCAAGGCTTGGGCGGCCACGGTGAGGTTGCCGTCCGTGGTGGTGAACTTGGTGAAGTTGGCACCGCTCGTCACCACCGTTCCACCGATGCGGAGGGGGTTGGTCACTTCCTGGAACGTGTTGTTCTTGAGGTTCAGCGAGCCGGCGTTCCACAGCGTGGCGCACTCGTTGGTCATGTTCAGGCCTTGGGCGAAACGGGCGAAGATGCTGTTGGCGATCGTGCCGTTGGTGCGCTCCTTGGCCTCGATGCCTTCGTCGTTCAGGTTGCGTGCGATGATGGTGGCGTTGTACACGATGGGGTTGGAGGCGACACCGCCGTTGGCGAGGTTGGTGGCGGCGTCATCACCGTCGGCCTCGAAACCGTTGTCCCCTTGGTTGTTGGCTCCGCCGCTGTTGTCCGGACCCTGCACACCGTAGAAGAATTGGATCTTGCCCGAGTAGCCCTGGTCCCAGTCGATGTAGTCGTCATCGCAATGGTAGGCCACCAGGTTCCTGGCGTTCACCGTGCCACCGAAGAACTCGAACCCGTCATCGAGGTTGGAGGCCACTTCCACGTGGTCGATGGTGGTGCCACGACCCACACCACCGAGCGTAAGGCCGTTGATCTCGTTGTTGGCGCCGATCACCTGTCCACCGTGCCGCAGGGACACGTAACGGATGACACCGGAGTTGTCGTCGTTCTGCTCCTGGCCCACGGGCATGCCGTAGAGATGGCGCGCATCACCGGCGGCGAGGCCTTCGATCGTACCCACACCGTTGGTGCTGGTGGCCGTGGCATCACCGTCCGTGGTACGCTTGTTCGTGTAGGCGCGGCCCAGCACGATCAGGCTGCCCCACTGACCGCGGTTGGTCACGGCGTAGCTGCCGTCCAAGGGATCGGCCTGTGCGGTCATGATGATGGGACAGCTTTCGCTGCCGTTGGCCCAGATCTGACCACCGCGTGCCACGATGATCGCGTGTGCTGCGCCGGGGCTCGATGCGGCCTTCACCACGGTGCCGGGTTCCACGTACAGGTCCTGTCCGTTGTCCACGTACATCCGGGTGTTGAGGATGTACAGGTTGTTGCACGACAGGGTCGTTGCCGCATTCAGCAGGTTCCCGTTGCCATCCACCAGGGTGGAGATGTTCACTTGCGTACGCACGGCCACATCGGGACATCCGCAAGCGGATCCGATGGACTGCGCCGTGCCGGTCGAGGCTGCTCCTGCGAGCAGTCCCGTGGCCAGCAGGGATCGGGTCAAGGTCTTCATGATCGGTAAGGGTTTGGGGTTTTGGACTCCTTTCGGGAGCGCGACAAAACTCCACCGACACCATCCCGCAAGTGATTATGGA
>DASWWQ010000128.1:0-47399 GCA_036405935.1 Flavobacteriales bacterium | reverse complement strand
GGAGCGGGGCCAATGGAACGATTCGAGCCATCGCGCGGAACCCGGATGGCAAGGTCATAATCGCGGGTGAGTTCACAAGCTTCCAAGGCATGTACCGGACACACTTGGCACGCTTGTTCGCCGACATGCAACTGGACCATTCCTATGCCCAAACTGGCCTCCTATCTGCGTTCGATTTCGATCCAACCAAGGTCAACACAGTGCTATGGACCGAACAGGGCACCTTCCTCGCGGGCTGGTTCGGCCTTTTCGACGGAGCGGGACGCAACCGCACCGCGCGGGCGTTGGAGGATGGTTCCATCAGCACCGGTCCCGTTACGTCGCCGATCTGTCCAAGCACGTGGTTCCAAGTCGCTTTCACCACTTCCTCACCCTTTCCGGTGGGCAACACCTTCGTGGTTCAACTGAGCGATGAACAAGGCGATTTCGACGACCCTTCGGTGATCGGCTCCAGCGAGGGCACCACCGGCATGTCCATCGGATGCAGCCTGCCCTTGGGAACGATTCCCGGCGACGGATACCGCATCCGTGTGGTGTCCACCCTGCCGGCAGTGGAGGGCAGTGACAACGGAACAGACCTGGTGGTGCTAGCCACCTTCGAGTGGTGGATGGACGACGACAACGATGGCCTGGGCGATCCCGCGGACACCCTCCATGCCTGCACCCAACCCACGGGTTCCGTGGACAATGCGGACGATGCCTGTCCCCTGCTCGCCGGAACCATCGGATCGCCCTGTGATGATCTGGATCCCGGGACGGACAACGACCTGATCACCGACGACTGCATCTGCGCGGGAACACCTGTCATCATATGCACGGGACACGAAGCCCGGTTGCTGCTGCATACCGACGCGAACCCCGCACAGCTCAGCTGGAGCATCCTGGATGCCGCAGGAAATGAAGTGGCCGCTGGCGGACCGAGCGTGGACCAGAACAACACCACGGTCACCTTCGACCTGTGCCTGCCCGATACCGTTGCCGATTGCTTCCGCCTCCAGCTGCAGGACGCCTTCGGTGACGGCATCCTCGGCGGCGGTTGGGAGCTGCAGGATATGCAAGGTCATGTCCTGCTTCGCGATGATCTTTCAAGCGGATCCCTCTCGCCGGCATCGCCCACGCAGAATCCCGTTTATGGCCAAGGTCATCCCTTCTGCCTTCCCGTGGGCCCAACCCGGCTCGAGGCCGCGCATTGTGGCATGCTGACCTACGTGCGGACGGACACCATCCGGGCGGTCCCGGTCGGCGCCGACAACTACCAGTTCGAGATCAGCGATCCGGATGCGGGCTTCACGCGTCGCATCGTGGTGCCACGACCTTGGCTGTGCTTCGCGGAGATGGTGACCAATCCTGTTGTTCCCGACATCCTGTACTGGGTGCGTGTGCGGGCCGACCAAGGAGCGCCAGGGATCACCGACGATCACTACGGGCCGGGGTGCGAGGTGCGATTGGTGAACGATGCCTACTGCACCGGACTGATCGATGCACCGTCCACGAACACCCATTCCTGTGGTGTCACGCGTACGTTCGGTGGAAGCGACAAGGTCTGGGCCCGGCCCGTGAGCGGCGCCACCGCGTACCGCTTCCGCTTCGTGCACAGCGCCTCGGGCTTCGTGCGCAACATCCAGCGCCCTTCGTATGTCTGCGCACTGGATTGGGTGACCTCGCCCCTGCAGAACGGGCTCACCTACAACGTCCGCGTGGAGACCCTTGTGGGAGGCACCTGGCGCGGCTTCTGCGGACCGGTCTGCACGGTGACCATCGCTGCTCCGGGTGGCCTTCCGGCATCCTCGTTATCGCCCGGTGAAGACACTGCCGACATGACCTTGTTCCCGAACCCGTCCAACAGCGGATCGGTGGAACTGCTGGCCCGCGGAATCGATGGACACCTGCAGGAACTCACCGTGGATATCCGGGATGCGCGCGGCACGCTGGTGATCACACGGATGCTGTTCCCCCAACAGGGAACGGTGCGCGCGCCCTTGCCCGTGGACGAGCTGGCGTCCGGCGTCTACTTCGTGCAACTCCGCCACGGCGGTGTTCCGCTGGTGCGGCGATTGGTCATCCAGCGCTAGCGCCTCTGCGCACCGTGCTGCCCGACGCGGGATCTTCCCGTGGGACCTGACGCCGGAAACCGGATCTTCGCCCCATGGGCGCCCTTGGCTATTACATCGCGCTACCCTTCCTCTACGGTATCGCGTGGCTGCCCTTTCCGTTGCTGTATGCGGTGAGCGATGGGCTCTTCGTGCTGATCTTCCATGTGCTGGGCTACCGGCGGAAGGTGGTGCGGGAGAACCTGCGGAAGAGCTTCCCGGAGAAGAGCGAGGCCGAGCGCCGCACGATCGAACGCGACTTCTACCGCTGGTTCTGCGATCTGGTGGTGGAGACCTTGAAGACCCTGACCATCTCCCCCACCGAGGTGAAGCGTCGCATAACGGTGGAGCACACAGCGGTGCTGGAGCGTTACTTCAAGGAGGGCCGCAGCATCCTGTTGGTGATGGGGCACTGGGGCAATTGGGAACTGGGCGGAGCACGTTTCAGCCAACTGGGGCTGCACAAGTTGAACGTGATCTACCATCCGCTGCAGAACCAGCGCTTCAACGACCTCATCGTGCACATGCGGACCCGGCTGGGCAACGGCCTGTACCCCATGCGCGAGACCACCAAGTGCATGCTGCGCGATAAGGACCAAGTGACCGCCACCGCCTTCATCGCCGACCAGACCCCATCGCCCGAACGCGCCTACTGGACGACGTTCCTGCATCAGGATACCCCGGTCTTCTTCGGCACGGAGAAGATCGCGCAGAAGCTGGACCGGCCCATCGTGTACGTGGGCATCGACCGTCCACGTCGCGGGCACTACGTGATGCGCTTCGAGGACCTTGTGCCCGATCCAAGGAACACGGCCGAAGGTGCCATCACCGAGGTGCATACCCGCAGGCTCGAAAAGGACATCCGGTACCGACCCTCCATCTGGTTGTGGTCGCACCGCCGTTGGAAACACCAACCACCCGGGAACGTCACAACCGGGTGACAAACGGGGACGGCACACTTTCGTGACTAAATTCGCTCCCCATGCTGCAAGGGAAAGACCTCATACTGGCCACACGCAAGTTCGCCCAGGAGAATCGCGCCAAGAGTTGGTGGCATGTGATCATCACCATCGTGGTGCTCGCCGGAGCCTACACCGGCGTATTCCTGCCCTCGCCCCTGTGGGCCAAGGCCGCCTGCAGCCTCCTGGTGGCCCTCACCCTGGGCCGCCTGTTCGTGATCTACCACGACTTCCTGCACCATTCCATCCTGGAGAACTCCAAGACCGCCAAGGGCCTCTTCACGGTATTCGGTTGGTACATGCTGGCCCCGGTGAGCATCTGGGAGCGCAGCCACAACTACCACCACGCCCACAACAGCAAGCTTTATACGAGCAGCATCGGCTCCTACCCCATCGTGACCAAGGAGAAGTATCTCTCCTCCAGCAAGGGCGAACGCCTGATGTACATGTTCGTACGCCATCCGCTCACCATCGGGCTGGGCTACTTCTTCATGTTCCTGTACGGCATGTGCATCCGCTCCTTGGTCAGCAACAGCGGCAAGCATTGGGACAGCATCGTGGCCATGGTGTTCCACTTCACCATCGGTGCCGGCATCTGGCTGCTGGCGGGCTTCTCGGGCTTCCTCCTCGGCTTCGTGCTTCCCTTCCTGGTGGTGACGGCCCTCGGCGCCTACCTCTTCTATGCGCAGCACAACTTCCCCGGCGTGAAATTCCAGGACAAGGACGGCTGGACCTACCATGATGCGGCGCTCGAGAGCAGCAGCCATATGAAGATGAGTCCCGTGATGCGTTGGTTCCTGGCCAACATCGGCCTGCACCACATCCATCACCTCAACCCGCGCATCCCCTTCTACCGCCTGCCCGAGGTGTACAAGGCCGTGCCCGAGCTGCAGAAGGCCAAGACCACGTCCCTCCTCCCTTGGGACCTGGTGCGTTGCCTGCGCCTGAAGGTGTGGGACCCCGCCACGCAGCGCATGATCACGCGCCGCGAGATCTACCGGTAGTCTTCCTTCTCCGCGAACGGTTGCGGCCCTCCACGGACGGGTGTTACGGGCCGGACGGCCGCGGCTACCTTCGCCCCGCGCCGGACCCGGATGGAATTCCGGGGCATCCGGAGCGAAACGCCCCTGCGCATGTTGACCTGTGAGCACATCGTAAAACGCTTCGGCACCTACACCGCGCTGGACGGCGTGAGCCTGGAAGTGCCGGCCGGCAAGGTCTTCGGCCTGCTCGGACCCAACGGTGCCGGCAAGACCACCTTGATCCGGATCATCACCCGCATCACCGGACCCGATTCGGGACGCGTGCTGCTCGATGGCCGGCCCATGACCAACGAGGACGTGGCCCGCATGGGCTACCTGCCGGAGGAGCGCGGTTTGTACAAGAAGATGAAGGTGGGCGAACAGGCCCTCTACCTCGCGCAGCTCAAGGGCATGCCGAAGGCCGAGGCCAACAAGCGCCTGCGGGAATGGTTCGAGCGCTGGGAGATCGGCGGCTGGTGGAACAAGAAGGTGGAGGAGCTCAGCAAGGGCATGGCGCAGAAGGTGCAGTTCATCACCACCGTGCTGCACGGCCCACGCCTGTTGATCCTGGATGAACCCTTCAGCGGCTTCGACCCCATCAATGCGGAACTGATCCGCAGCGAGATCCTGCGCCTGCGCGACGAAGGCACCACCGTGATGCTCAGCACCCACAACATGGGCAGCGTGGAGGAGCTCTGCGAACACATCGCCCTGGTGGACCGCGCGCATATCGTGCTGAACGGCAGTGTACGCGAGATCCGAAAGCGCTACAGCACCGACACCTACCGCGTGGAGTTCAAGGGCCCGCGGGTGGCGTTCGCCGAGGCGCTGGGCTTCCATGGCGAACTGGTATCGCACACCGAGGATGCCGAGCACCACAGCACGGCCTTCGTGAAACTGCTCCACGGGGCCACGCTGAACACGCTGCTGCGTTCGCTCGTGGTGAACGTGGAGGTGAAGGGCGTGAACGAAGTGGTGCCCCGCATGCACGATGTGTTCATCCGCGCCGTGAGCGATGGCCCCACGACGAACGTACCGGCCGACATGACCGAATAAGCGCGAACGAACATGGGAAAGATCAAGCTCATCATCTGGCGCGAGTTCTGGACGCGGGTCCGCAAGCCCAGCTTCCTGATCATGACCATCCTGGGGCCCCTGCTGCTCGTGGGAGGGATCGCTGCAGCCGTGGCGCTGACGATGCAGGAGGGTGGACCTCAGAACATCGTGGTGATCGACAAGGCCGGACTGCTCACCAACAAGCTCAAGCAGAGCGACGACATCACCTTCTACTACCAGCCCGAGGACATCAGCGACAGCGCCTTCAAGGCCAGCCCGTACACGGCGATGATCCATGTGAACGAGAAGGTGCTGACCAACAACACCATCCAGCTCTTCTACAAGGACAAGCTGCCCAGCCAGAGCGTGCAGAACCACCTGAGCGCGGAGATCGAGAAAGCGCTGGAGAAGGAAAAACTGCGGGTGAATGAGGTGGACCCCGAGGTCTACCAACGCATCAAGACCGCGTTGAAGATCCAACTCTTCGACATCGACAAGGAGGGTAAACGCTCCTACGACCAGATCAAGGCCGGGATCGGTTTCGCTTGCGGCTACCTGATCTTCCTCTTCATCTTCCTCTACGGTGTGCAGGTGATGCGCGGGGTGATGGAGGAGAAGCAGAACCGTGTGGTGGAAGTGCTGATCAGCTCGGTGAAGCCCTTCCAGTTGATGATGGGCAAGATCATCGGCATCGCGCTGGTGGGCCTCACCCAGTTCCTGCTGTGGGTGTTGATCTCCGGCATCCTCGGCGGCGTCGGCATCGGACTGGTGAAGGACAGGATCGCCGCCAGTGCGATGGAACAGGTGCCAGCGGGCATGACCGTGCAGCTCCAGCAGCAGCTGGGCGCCGAGCAGGAGACCGTCGCCGGGAAGGACGACATCGAGGACCTGAACATGATGCTCGAGCTCTGGAACGAGATGCCTGTAGCGGCCATCGTCGGACTCTTCATCTTCTACTTCCTCGGCGGATACCTGCTCTTCAGCTCCCTCTTCGCGGCCATCGGTGCGGCCGTGGACAGTGAGACGGATACGCAGCAGTTCATGCTCCCGATCACCGTGCCGATGATCATCGCCATCATGATCGCACAGACCGCCGTCTACAACCCCGACGGCCCGGCCGTGTTCTGGAGCAGCATCATCCCCTTCACCTCACCGGTGGTGATGATGATCCGCATCGCCACGGGCAACGCTTTCGAACACCCTTGGCACCTGGTGCTGAGCATGGTGCTGCTGGTGGCCACCTTCATCTTCACCACTTGGCTCGCGGGCCGCATCTACCGCACCGGCATCCTGATGTACGGCAAGAAGGTGTCGTGGAAGGAGCTGGGCAAGTGGCTTTTCTACAAGGGCTAGTCGGGGACCGTCCAGCGGATCGGTCCGGCACGTTTCTTCGCGGCCTGATCTCCTGATGATGAACGTGTGGTTGAAGGGTCGTGCATCGACGATCCTGTTGCTTCTCTCCCAGCCCCTGCTGGCGCAACAACATCCCGATACCAACGCACTGCGGCCCGTGGAAGTGCAGGCCACCCGCATCGCGGGTCCGCTTCCACGCACGGGCCGCCACCTGCAGGTGCTCGACAGCCTGCAATTGCATGGGGCGGTGCGTTCCGAGGTGGCGGAAGTGCTGCGCGCGCGCACGTTGGTCGATGTGCGCCAACGCGGTCCCTTCGACGCGCAGACCGACATCGGCCTGCGCGGGGGCACCTTCGATCAAGCCCTGGTCCTGGTGGACGGCATTCCCATGAGCGATCCGCAGACCGGCCACCACCTGCTGGACCTGCCCCTGCTCACCGATGCCCTGGAGCGTGTGGAAGTGCTGTACGGCGGGGCCTCGCGCACCTTCGGCGCGGGCGCGTTCAGCGGCGCCGTGAACCTCATCACCCGTGCACCGAAGGACGACCGTGGACAACTGACCATCGATGGCGGATCCTTCGGCATGCGCCGCATCCGCGCCACCCAGGACCTGATGCTGGGGCGTACCGGCCTGCGCATCGGGGGTTTCCATGCGCACAGTGATGGCTACGTCACCAACAGCGACTTCGACCAGGCCGGAGGGCAGCTCGATGTGCGACATGCCTTCGCGAAAAGCAGCTTGCGCGTGCAGGCCGCCTATGCGCACAAACGTTTCGGCGCGCAGAACTTCTACTCCTCGCTCTATCCCGATCAGCAGGAGATCACCGGCACGGGCCTCCTCAGTGCCGCTTGGGAGCAACAAGGCCCGACCTGGTCGTTCCAAGCGCGGGCCTATCACCGCCGGCACGACGATGAGTTCCAGCTCTTCCGCGAGGACGACGACAATTACCGCTTCAACAACGGTTACTTCATCCGAGGCACGGCCGACACCGCGCGGTTCGGTCCCACCGCCTTCTACACCTACCATAACCGCCACCGTACTGGCGTCAGCGGTGGGGAGGTGAGCGTCAAGCGGCAATGGTCCGCAGGTGTTTCCGCCATCGGCGTGCATGGCCGGAACGAACGCCTCCTGAGCAACGTGCTCGGCGTGAAGCTCGCTGCGCCGGAGAGCAGCGGCGGCCGGGATCCCTTCACCCGAAGCGATGAGCGTAACAACATCGCCGTGCACGTGGACCACCGCTACCAACGCGGCAAGTGGGTGATCGACGGCGGCGTGTTGCTGAACCTCAACAGCGTCTTCGATCCCGAATGGGCGCCGGGCATCGATATCGTGCATCGCTGGAGCGACCGGCATTCGACCTATGCCAACGCCGGTCGCGCCTTCCGCTTCCCGACATGGACGGACCTCTACTACAACCGCGGCGGTGCGGTGGGTAGTCTCGACCTGCGACCCGAACATGCGGACCAGGTCGAACTGGGCCATCGCATCACCGGTCGCACATTCGCCTTCAAGACCGCCATCTGGCGGCGTCAGGGAAGGGACCTGATCGATTGGGTGAAGCTGCCCGGCGAGACCACCGTGCATGCCGCGAACCTGACGGCGGTGGACATCAACGGAGTGGAGGCCGAAGTCACGTTGCAGCAGGGCCGCGGACGTGGCGGATTGCTCTACGCCTACCAATGGACCGACCGCACGGCCTTTCCCTTCACTTCGTTGTACGTGCTCGATCATCTCACGCACAACGCGATCCTCTGGTGGAACCAACGGCTGGTCCGAGGCTTCAGCGCACAGCTCGACCTCTCCTGGCGCCAACGCTACGGCACCTATGCCCGCTTCAGCGACGGCACCTTGCTGGACTACCCCGATCCCCTGCGGGTGGACCTGCGGGTGGAATGGACGCACGGGAACTGGACGCTCTTCGCCAGTGGCTACAACCTGCTGGACAGTGAGCAGATGGACCGCGCGAACGTGCCGTTGCCGGGGCGTTGCCTGAGCGGCGGCCTGCGGGTGCAGTGGTCCGCCCGCAATAAGCCCAACGTGTCTTCCGGATCCACGAACTGAGCCTGCTGCTGCGGCCATGCGCATCGCCGTCATCGACCTCGGTACGAACACCTTCAACCTGCTGGTCGCTGAGCGGGACCCGGTGCTTCGTGTGGTGCACAGCGAGGAGATCGGCGTGTTCCTGGGTCGTGGTGGTATCGAAAAGGGCGTGATCGCGCCGGACGCGATGGAGCGTGGACTGAAGGCCCTGACCGAGCTGGTGCAACGGGCGCAGGACCTCGGCGCCCAACGCATCACCGGCTTCGGTACCTCGGCCCTGCGAAACGCCCGCAACAGCGCCGTCTTCCTGCGGCAGGTGGAACGCACGATCGGCATCGATATCCGCATCATACCGGGCGAGGAGGAGGCGGACCTGATCCTCGGTGGGGTCCGTCAAGCGGTATCCTTCGGATCGAAGCCCATGCTGGTGATGGACATCGGTGGCGGCAGCATCGAGTTCATCCTGGCCACGGACAAGGCCCTGATGTGGAAACGCAGCTTCGAGCTCGGTGTCACGCGGCTGCGCGACCGCTTCAACCCCGGCGACCCCTTGTCCCTCCCGGAACACCTGCGCATCGGCGCACACCTGGATGCCCAACTCGAACCCTTGTGGGCGATGATGGACCGGCACTGGCCCGCCACGCTCGTGGGCAGCGCCGGTTCGTTCGATACGCTCGCGGTGATGATAGCGGCGGAACGCGGGGATGCGCTCCCCACCGAAGCGGTGACCCTGGACTTCTCCGTGCACGAGTTCGATGCGCTCAAGGACCGGTTGCTGATCCTGCCCCGGGAGGAACGCGCGCGGATCCCGGGCCTTCCCGAATACCGGGTGGACACCTTGCCGCTGGCCCTGATCGCCATCGAGCGCGTGATCGCACATGGCATCGAGCAGCTGCGCTGGAGCCGCTATGCCCTGAAGGAAGGAGCGGCCGCCCTTCTCCCCGTGCGCTGAGGAACGGCTCCGGACCGGCCGTTTATCTTGGGCAGCATGAAAGCCTGGATCCGGAAAATGGCGTTGCGCCATGTACGCAGCACCAGCGTTGCGCTCGATCCCTCGCCCTATGTGCTGGCCAAGGGCTTCCGTGAACTGCGTCTGTCGGTACGCCACGCGTTGGTGGACATCGCCTTGACCACCGTGGGCGTGTTCAGCGCCGCTTTCGGCCTGGAATCCTTCCTGATCCCGAACGGCTTCATCGATGGCGGAGCCACGGGCGTGGCCCTGATGATCCTGCAGCTCACCCATCTGCCTCTTCCGTTGCTGCTGATCGTGGTGAACCTGCCCTTCATCTACCTCGCGTTCCGCCTCATCGGCCGGAACTTCGCGCTGCGCACCGCGGCGGGGATCGGCGCGCTGGCCTTGGTGACCAGCACCGTGCACATGCCGCAGGTGACGCACGACGCACTGCTGGTGGCCGTGTTCGGCGGGTTCTTCCTCGGAGCGGGCATCGGGCTGGCCGTGCGCGGCGGCGGTGTGATCGACGGCACCGAGGTGGTGGCCATCGCCCTGAGCCGCAAGCTGCGGGTGAGCATCGGCGACGTGATCACCGCGATCAACGTGCTGATCTTCGCCGTGGCCGCGTGGCAGCTCGGCATCGAGACCGCCATGTATTCGATGATCACCTACCTCGCCGCGAGCAAGACCGTGGACCTGGTGATCGAAGGGATCGACGAGTACATGGGCGTCACCATCATCAGTGCGCACGACGTGGAGATCCACGACATGATCACCCAACGCATGGGCCGTGGCCTCACGATCTACCGCGGCAAACGCGGCATCGGCAAGGACGGCGTATCCAAGGACGTGGACATCCTCTACTGCGTGATCACCCGTCTGGAGATGGGTGCGCTGACCGAGGCCGTGGAGAAGATCGACCCGAACGCCTTCGTGGTGATGAGCCCCGTGAAGGACACCAGCGGCGGCATCGTGAAGACGAGAAGGCACAAGCACTGAGCACGTTCCGGGGGGCCGTCCCGCCATCGGCGTAGGGATCCCCCGACCCTTCGCGGGGTCTCCCTTGGGCCCGATGCCATTGGTCCTTTGGTGTTCTGCCACGGAAAGCGCATCTTGGTCCCTCACCCCCCGGAAATGGCGCACAAACTCTTTGCAACGAAGTCCTTGGAGCAGATCCTGAACGCGGGATCCGACGAAGGCGGCCACACGCTGAAGCGCACGCTGACCTCGGGCTCGTTGATCGCCTTGGGCATCGGCGCCATCATCGGTGCAGGGCTGTTCGTGCGCACGGCGGCCGCGGCAGCGCAGAACGCCGGCCCTGCGGTGACCATCGGGTTCCTGATCGCCGCCCTGGGCTGTGCACTGGCCGGGCTGTGCTATGCTGAACTGTCCTCCTCCATCCCCATTTCCGGCAGCGCATACACCTACACCTACGCCACCATGGGAGAGCTGCTCGCTTGGATCATCGGCTGGGACCTGGTGCTGGAATATGCCGTGGGTGCAGCCACCGTGGGTATCGCCTGGAGCGAGTACCTCAACAATTTCCTTACGGAGGTCATGGGTGTGGCGCCGGTCCCCTACCAATGGTGCCACTCCCCTTTCCAAACCTCGGTGGACGGTGTATCGGGCATCATCAACCTGCCCGCCTTGGGCATCGTGACGGCCATCAGTCTGCTCCTGATGCGCGGGATCCAGGAATCGGCCTTCGTGAACAACCTGATCGTGATCGTGAAGGTGGCCATCGTCATCCTGATCATCGCCTTGGGTTGGGGCTTCATCAACGACGCCAACCACGCCGTGTACATCCCCGATGCTTCGGTCTATGTGGACCATGAGGGCATGTCGCACAACTACGGTGGACTGCTGGGCGTGCTGGGTGCCGCAGGTACGGTGTTCTTCGCCTTCATCGGTTTCGATGCGGTGAGCACGGCCGCGCAGGAAACGAAGGACCCGAAGAAGTCCATGCCCATCGGCATCCTCGGATCGTTGCTGATCTGCACCTTGCTCTACGTCCTGTTCGCCCATGTGCTCACCGGCCTGGCCCCGGTGGAGTTCTTCCGCGACCCGACCAAGGGCGGGGAGGCTTCCGTGGTGGCGGCCATCCAGGAGTTCATGCCCGGTTACGGTTGGTTGAGCAAGTCCGTGACCGTTGCGATCCTTGCCGGCTTCTCCTCCGTCATCCTGGTGATGTTGCTCGGCCAAAGCCGCGTGTTCTATTCGATGAGCCGCGATGGACTGCTGCCCAAGGCCTTCTCCGAGATCCATCCGAAGTTCAAGACCCCCTACAAGGGCAACCTGGTGATCCTGTTGCTTGTGGCCATCTTCGCCGCACTCGTACCGGGCAACGTGGTGGGCCATATGACCAGCATCGGGACCCTCTTCGCCTTCATGCTCGTGTGTGCCGCCGTGATCATCCTGCGCCGGACCGAACCGGGCCTTCATCGGCAGTTCCGTACACCTTGGGTGCCGGTCGTACCCATCCTGGGCATCGTGGCCTGCGGGGCGATGATCTTCGGCCTGGGCAAGGAGAACTGGATCCGACTGGGAGCGTGGTTGGCCTTGGGCTTCATCATCTACTTCGGATACAGCCGCAAGCACAGCAAGCTGAACGGTTGAGGTAGCGCGGCGCTGCGGACGATACCTTCGCCCACCGCTCGGCCTCGATGCCCCTCCGCCGTCCCTCCCGCTACTCGGGTCCGCTGATCACCCCCACGGCGCTGGCCCAGCGCACGGCCTATCCGATCCTCTTCGCCATCGCCTTCGGGCACCTGATCAACGACACGGTACAGCAGCTGATCCCGGCCATCTATCCCATCGTGAAGGATTCGTTCCACCTCACGTTCGGGCAGATCGGCATGATCACGCTCACCTTCCAGATGACCGCCTCGGTGCTGCAACCCTTCGTGGGGCACCTCACCGACCGCCGCCCGCAGCCCCGTTCGTTGATCGTGGGCATGTGCTGTTCCATGGTGGGTGTGATCCTGCTCTCCCTCGCCGAGAGCTACCTGGCCCTCCTGTGCGCCGTGGTGTTCGTGGGCGTGGGCTCATCGATCTTCCATCCCGAGGCCAGCCGCATGGCCTTCATCGCCTCGGGCGGCAAACGGGGATTGGCCCAGTCGGTGTTCCAACTCGGCGGGAACGCCGGATCCGCGCTCGGCCCCCTGCTCACCGCCCTGGTGATCGTACCGCTCGGCCGTTCCAAGATCGGCCTGTTCGTGCTGCTCCCGGTGATCGGCATCGCGGCCCTTTGGCAAGTGACCATCTGGTACCAGCGGCGCACTTCGATCAACCAACGCCGACCGCCCCCTCGCGCGGCCAAGGTGCCGCTGGCAAAAGGCCGCATCGCCTTCATCATCACCATCCTGCTGGCCCTGATCTTCTCCAAGCAGGTCTACCTGGCCAGCATGACGAGCTTCTTCACCTTCTACCTCATGGACAAGTTCGCCCTGTCCGTGCAGGATGCACAGCTCTTCCTGTTCGCCTTCCTGTTCGCGGCGGCCATCGGCACGTTGATCGGAGGTCCCATCGGCGATCGCTTCGGCCGCAAACCCGTGATCTGGACGAGCATCCTGGGTGCCGCGCCCTTCACGCTGCTGCTTCCTTTCGCCAACCTGTTCTGGACCTTCGTGCTGGCGGTGTTGATCGGACTGATCATCTCGTCCGCTTTCTCCGCCATCCTCGTTTACGCCCAGGAGTTGATGCCCGGGCGCGTGGGCATGGTGGCCGGACTGTTCTTCGGCTTCGCCTTCGGCATGGCCGGCATCGGTTCGGCGCTGCTGGGCGCCTTGGCCGATCATACCTCGATCCATTTCGTCTTCGCGGTCTGCGGCTTCCTCCCCTTGATCGGTCTGCTGGCCGTATTCCTGCCGAAGAGCGATACGCGTTAACCCTTTTTCACGATCCCGGTGCCCATCGCATCCATGGCCCGGAACAGCGCCTTGGTCGAGCGTCAATCGCCATCCGTTGACCGCTGTTATCAGAAGAAGTGCACCTTATGGGATGAGCAGGGGCGGCTTTGGGGTCTCCGTACGGTCCGAAAGCGGTGACATGCGGACCGAGGCCTTCATCGCAATGTACATTTGCACCGCTCAGTGATGAGCACGGGTTTTACGGATCACCGCGGTGGTCCACATGATGCTCCGGAAGGAGTCGCGCCTGCTCGACAGGCGTGCATCGGCGGCGGGTACTGGTGGGTGCCCGCCGCTATTTTTTCCGATCCTTCCGAGCGTGTGGAAATGCTCCACGGAGCGGTGCCGCCGAACACCGGGCAAAGCCGACCGAAGGAAAGGATCAGGGCAACTGTTCCACCCGCACCGCCGTGGCCACCGTGCCGCCGATGTTCAACAGGATGATGTCCCGGTCATTGTTGGTACCCGTGTAGCGCACCACCCCATCCATGTTCACGTCCGCGCGGTAATAGCCACTGACGTCTTGGGTGGGCACCACGCCCCCGATGGCCGTCAGGATCGGATCGCGATCGTTGTCCGCACCGGTGTATTTGATCCTGACGCCCGAGGGGGAAGGTGTGCCGATCACGCTACCCGCCCAAAGCGCGCGGACCGAGGCACCGACCATGCATTGTGCCTGTGACCCGTACAGCGGAACGTTGGTGGAGCGCAGGTCGATCTGCACCGTGGCCGTATTGAACGTGTAGGGTGCGGCCGTCATGCAGGCCAGGTGGTTGCGGTGCATCACCACGACATGATAGGCTCCGGGCGGAGCCAGGATCTCCAAAAGGGAGACACCATCCGGGGCCACGATATCCCCATCGCGTTGGAGCAATCCATGCGCGCTGGCCAACACGCTTTGCGGCGCGGCCGGGCTTCGCAGTTCCACCCGGATCCAATCCACGATGGCATTGCTGCCCGTTACCGAAAGCACCGCGTTGGTGGTGGTTTCCCCCCCGCTGCCCACGTTGACGTGCCCCTTCGCGGTATAGGGCTCGCTCAACGGGATGAAACCACCCACCCGCAAGGCATCACCCATCAGACCGGTGGATGCATTGTAGGGGCCTTGCAGGGCCGCCTTGGCCTGGAGCTTCAGTCGACCCATGTACCCATTGCAATCCGACACCACACGTTGGACCGCATTGTTCGCGTTGAGCCGGCCACCGGAGGTGGTGATGTTGGCCAAGGCGGACAGGGGATCCACCTCCTGCAGGATGGCATCCCGGACCGCCCGGGCCCCTGCGGCAGGGTCCATCTTGGCCAAGGTGATCAGGTTATCGCACGCCACCCCGTAGATCAACGCCACCGTGCCGGTGACCAAGGGCGTGGCGAAGCTGGTGCCCGAGAAGGATCCGTAGGTGTTGCCACTGGTGGTGGTGTACACCGTTGCTCCGGGGGCCGCGAGGTCCACGCTTGCAGCACCGTAGCCGCCGAAGGTCCGCACATCCGCACGGCTCGTGGAGGTGACACTGATCAGGTACGGACTGCTGCACACCGCGGGCATGCCACCGACCACATCCAGGTCATCACTGGCATTGGGTGCCGCCACGCAACTGAGCACCCCTTCGCTGCCCAGCGTATCGTACATCGCGCACCAAAGCGGGAAATCCGAGGCGAACGCCTGGTCGATGCCCCAACTGGAGTTCGCCGCCACCACGAATGCGCCCTGCGCCCCTTGGCTATCGTTGTAGCGACGGCGCATGATCAAAGGGTACGTATAGGCAGCGATGACCGACGCGGAAGTGAGCTGTGTGATGGCCACGGGCATGATCTTCACCCGCCAACTGATGCCCGCCACCCCCAAGCCGTTGTTACCGCGCGCACCCATCATGCCGGCCACCTGGGTGCCGTGGGCCGCCCCGTACACGCTGTTGTCGTTACCCGCCGCCGGATCCCAACCGCGCACGTCGTCCACGTAGCCGTTGCCATCATCGTCGATGTTGTTGTTGTCGATCTCGGCGGTGTTGGTCCAAGCATTGGCGGCCAGGTCGGGATGCAACAGGTCGGCCGCCTCCACCAAGCAGACCACGATCTCATCCCCCTGCACCGTAGTGCCACCGGTGGACAGGTTCCAGGCCAGTTCGCTATCGATGTCGGCATCGGCCACGCCCCCGCTCCCGCCGTTGTTCACATGATGCCACTGGCTGCCGACCTGCGGATCGTTCGGCATCGCGGAGTGCTTGATCCAATGGTCCAACTGGGCCATTTCCACCATCGGGTGCGCCCGAACGGCGCGGAGTACGGCAGCCGCATCGCGGGCGGGATCGGTGCGGAAGGTCCAGATGCGCATCGGGGCGGAGACCAGCTGCGCTTCCGGTGCCACGCTACCCAATGCACCCTGCGCCACCAGTTCGGCCACCACCTGCCGGGCGTCGGCGTGTTCATCCAACATCACCAGCACCTGACCGGGAACGACCTGGGCCCACGCCGAGGAAGCTGCGGTGAGCAGCCAAAGCAGCGGGAACAGATGGCGGAGGAACATGGGCGAAGGGTTCGGGTCCAATAAACGCGGCAAACTAGACCTTGTTCACACGTCAATCCAGTGCTTCGGCCATGCTGGCCGACTTCGCATCTTCGCGGACCACATCCAGCACCGGAACCGACCATGGCCAAGATCCTGATCATTGACGACGAAAAGGCGATCCGTCACGCCCTACGGGAGATCCTGGAGCATGAAAAGCATGTGGTGGATGAGGCCGAGGACGGTGCGGCCGGTCTTGAGAAAGCAAGGCGGACCAATTTTGATGTGGTGCTCTGCGACATCAAGATGCCCAAGATGGACGGCATGGAGGTGTTGGAGAAGCTCATGGAGCACAACGAGGAGCTGCCCGTGGTGATGATCAGTGGGCACGGCACCATCGACACCGCCGTGGAGGCCATCAAGAAGGGCGCCTTCGACTTCATCCCCAAGCCACCCGACCTCAACCGGATCCTGGTGACCCTACGCAACGCCTTGGACCGCGGTTCCTTGGTGAAGGAAACGAAGACCCTGCGGGTGAAGGCCAAGGAGAAGGGCGCCGGCGCCCGCATGGTGGGCGAAAGCAAGGCCCTCACGGCCATCCGGGAAATGATCGACAAGGTGGCCCCGAGCGATGCCCGCGTGCTGATCACCGGCGGCAATGGGGCCGGCAAGGAAGGGGTGGCCCGCCTCCTGCACGAGAAGAGCGCCCGGAAGGAAGGACCATTCGTGGAGGTGAACTGTGCGGCCATCCCCGGTGAGCTGATCGAGAGCGAGCTCTTCGGCCACGAGAAAGGGGCCTTCACCAGCGCGGTGGCCCAGCGCAAGGGCAAATTCGAGCTGGCCGACGGCGGCACCCTCTTCCTCGACGAGATCGGCGACATGAGCCTGGCGGCACAGGCCAAGGTGCTGCGCGCCCTGCAGGAGAACCGCGTGACCCGTGTGGGCGGCGACAAGGACATCAAGGTGAACGTGCGCGTGATCGCCGCCACCAACAAGGACCTCCGCAAGGAGATCGAGAAGGGCCAGTTCCGTGAGGACCTCTTCCACCGCCTCAGCGTGATCCCGATCCATGTGCCTTCCCTGAAGGAACGGACGGAGGATATCCCGGCCCTGGCCGCACACTTCATCCAGCTGGTCTGCGCCGAACAGGGCATCGCCCCGAAGAAGATCGCCGACAAGGCCGTGAAGGCGCTCCAGAAGTTGCCGTGGACCGGCAACGTGCGTGAGTTGCGCAACGTGATCGAGCGACTGGTGATCCTCAGTGGACCCGAGATCACCGAGGCCGAGGTCGATCTCTACGCCGCACCAAGACCCTGATCAACAGGGGATTGAACCCCGTACCGGGAGGTCTGCCCGGACTTCTTTTGAGGTTTTTTGGGCGGGTCGCAAAACCATGGGCCAAAGTTCCTCGTTCCATCAGGCAACCCGCTTCGGGGGGTGGCGTCATCTAGCCAAGAACACTCTTGCAAGGAGGGCTCTGTAAATCCTAAAGCCTTAGGCCATGGAACCGCTGAACAACATCCACGACTTCTTCTTCAACCGATTCGGGGACAGCATGTACTACATCGCTGGATTCTTCCTGATCATCGGTATCGTAGCGCAGTGGCGCCTCTATGACAAGGCCGGTCAGCCCGGTTGGGCCGCCATCGTTCCCATCTACAATATCATCGTCTTCCTACGTGTGGTGGGCCGTCCCGCCAGCCATATCTGGCTGTTCCTGGTCCCCGTCTACAACATCTACTTCCTGATCAGGGTGTGGATCGAGACGGCCCAGAGCTTCGGCAAGACCTCCACCTTGGATTACGTATTGGTGGTGCTTCTCAACGGCCTGTACATCCTGAACCTCGGCCTGAGCTACGACACCCAGTATGTAGGTCCCGTGCACGGCCGCCCCGCCCCCAGCGCTCCGCGCCCGCTGAAACCCCGCCCGAGCATGGCCTAGGGGCCATACGCACGGTCCACCGATCAATTGCGAAGGCCGCCCAGTGGGCGGCCTTCTTCATTTCCGGTCCTGCACGGAGGCCTTAGCCCAGCAGGGCCTCCGCTTTCTTCAACGCATTGCCCATGCCACCGGGCTCCTTGCCACCCGCCGTGGCGAAGTCGGGCTGACCACCGCCACCGCCCTTGATCTCCGGGCCGATCTGCTTGATGATGTCCACCGCCTTCAGTCCCGTGGCCTCCATGAAGGCCTTCCCGAAGGAGACCGCCAGCAGCGGCTTACCGTCGGAGACCGCACCGGCCACCAAGGCCAGGTCGGGCTGCTGATCCCGCAGTTGGTAGCCCAGGTCCTTCAGTCCTTGGGCATCGAGGTCGAGCTGTTCGACCAGGAAACGCATCCCTTTACCGTTGGCTTTCGCCTTGGCCGGAAGCGATGCCGCCAAGCGCTGCACCTTCTCCCTTCCCGCCTTCTCCAGCTCCTTGGTCAACGCGCTGTGCTGTTCCTGGAGGTGCTTCACCGCAGCCACCAGGTCGGCCGGGTTCTTCAGCAGGGCGTTCACCTCATCCAACTTTGCGAGGCGTTCGTTCACGTAGGCGTCGGCCGTTTCACTGGTGATGGCCTCGATGCGGCGGATACCTGCGGCCAATGCACCTTCGGCGATGATGCGGAACGAGCCGATGCTTCCCGTGCGCGGTACGTGCGTACCTCCACAGAGCTCCACGCTCTCGCCGAACTTCACCACACGCACGCGGTCGCCGTACTTCTCCCCGAAGAGCGCCATGGCCCCCATGGCCTTCGCCTCCTCGATGGGCACATCCCGGCGGTCCTCGAAATGCAGGTCCTCCGCGATCATCGCCCGCACCTCGCTTTCGATCGTCGCCAGTTCCTCGGGGGTCACCTTCGCAAAGTGGCTGATGTCGAAACGCAGGCGATCGGGCGCCACCAAGGAGCCCTTCTGCTCCACGTGCTTGCCCAAATGCTTGCGCAGGGCATGGTGCAACAGGTGCGTGGCGGTGTGGTTCCGCTGCGTGAGCTTGCGCCGCTGGGCATCCACATGCGCCGAGAACACGGCCTTGGGTTCCGACGGCAGTTCGCGCGTGAAGTGGACGATGAGGTTGTTCTCGCGTTTGGTGTCGATCACCGCGATCCGCTCATCGCCGCGCACGAGCCAGCCTTGATCGCCGACCTGGCCACCGCCTTCCGCATAGAACGGGGTATGGTCCAGCACGATCTGGAACCGATCGCCGTCCTTGCCGCTGACCTTGCGGTAGCGCAGGATGCGTGCTTCCGTGGTGAGCAGGTCGTAACCCACGAACTCGGTGCTGCCCGGGGCCAGCTCCTGCCAATCACCGGTGGTCACCGCCGTGGCCGCGCGGCTGCGGTCCTTCTGTTTCCGGAGCTCCGCGTCGAAGCCCTTCATGTCCACTCCCTTGCCTTGTTCACGCGCCATGAGTTGCGTGAGATCGATGGGGAAGCCGAAGGTGTCGAAGAGTTCGAAGGCCTTGTCACCGGCGAGATCACCGGCGCTCTCCTTCACCAGTTGCTCGAGGCGCTTGGTGCCTTGTTCCAGCGTACGCAGGAAGGCCTTCTCCTCCTCGAGGATCACGCTCTCGATCAACTGTTGCTGCTTGCGCAGCTCGGGGAACTGTCCGCCCATCTGCTCGCTGAGCTCGGCCACCAGACCGTGGATGAAGGGTTCGTTCAGTCCGAGGAAACTGTAGCCGTAGCGCACCGCGCGACGCAGGATGCGGCGGATCACATAACCGGCGCCGGTATTGCTCGGCAATTGCCCATCGGCGATCGCGAAGCTGATGGCGCGCAGGTGGTCGGCGATCACGCGCATGGCGACGTCATGCCGGGCTTGGCCCGCCATCTCGCCGGGTGCGGCCGATCCATAGACCTTGCCGCATCGCTTGGCCAACAGCTGGATCAGCGGCTGGAACACATCGGTGTCGTAATTGCTGCGTTTCCCTTGCAGCACCATGCACAGGCGCTCGAAGCCCATACCGGTGTCCACGTGCTGGGCGGGCAAGGTCACGAGCGAGCCATCGGCCTTCCGCTCGAACTGCATGAACACGTTGTTCCAGATCTCGATCACCTGCGGGTGGTCGTTGTTCACCAGATCGCGGCCCGGCTTCGCGGCCTTCTCCTCCGGCGTGCGCACATCCACGTGGATCTCCGTGCACGGACCACAGGGACCGGTATCCCCCATCTCCCAGAAGTTGTCCTTGCGGCTGAAGGGCAGCACCTTCTCCTCGGGCAGGTACTTCAGCCAGAGCTGGCGGGTCTCCTCGTCGGCGGGCAGGTTGTCCTTCGCATCCCCACCGAAGTAGGTGACGTAGAGATCGGCAACGGGGATCCTGTAGGTGTCGACCAGCAGTTCCCACGCCCATTGGATCGCCTCCTGCTTGAAATAGTCGCCGAAGCTCCAGTTGCCGAGCATCTCGAACATCGTGTGGTGGTAGGTATCGATACCCACCTCCTCGAGGTCGTTGTGCTTGCCCGATACACGGAGGCACTTCTGCGTATCGGCGATCCGCTTGTGCTTCACCGGTGCATTGCCCAGGAACAGGTCCTTGAACTGGTTCATGCCCGCGTTGGTGAACATCAGCGTGGGATCGTCCTTGACCACCATGGGAGCGCTGGGCACGATGGTATGGCCGCGCTGTTGGAAATGGTCGAGGAAGGCTTGGCGGATCTCGCGGGAAGTAGGCATCGGGAACGGGAAAAGCGCGGCAAATGTAGAAGGCCCAAGGGGTTCACGGGGAACCGGGCCACCCGGGGACGAAGGGGAGCGTAGGCCCTCCTACCTTCGCACTTCGCCATGCCCGAGCACAAGTACCGCTTCAACCCCAGCACGCTCAACTTCGAGCGCATCCGCATCAGCGGATGGCAAAAGGTGAAGCGCACCGCCCTGGCCCTGACGCCGGGGCTGCTCGTGGGCGTGATCGGCATCTTCCTGGCCTTCCAGTTCATCGACTCCCCGAAGGAGGCCACCCTTCGCCGCGAGAACCAGCGCCTGCTGACGGAGTATGAACTGATGAACAAGCGCCTCGCCGAGATCGAGAACGTGCTGGGCGATGTGCAGCGGCGCGACGACAACGTGTACCGTGTGATCTTCGAGGCGGACCCCATCCCCTCCAGCGTGCGCAAGGCCGGTATGGGCGGCGTGAACCGCTACCGCGACCTGCAAGGATTCGGCAACAGCGAACTGGTGATCGCCACGCGCAAACGGCTCGATGCCATCGCCAAACAACTGGCCGTGCAGAGCATGTCGTTGGACGAGGTGGCCGACCTGGTGTTGCGCAAGCAGGAGATGCTCGCCAGCATTCCTTCCGTGGAACCCATCCCCAGCGATCAGGCGCGCATGAGCTCGGGCTTCGGCGAACGCATGCATCCGATCCTGAAGATCCAGAAGCACCACATGGGCCTGGACTTCACCGCCCCCATCGGCACCAAGGCCTACGCGACCGGTGATGGCCGGGTGACCTTCGCCGACTACAGCACCAACGGCTACGGCGTGCACGTGGTGATCGACCATGGCTTCGGGTATGAAACGCTCTACGGCCACCTCAGCGCGCTGAAGGTGCGCAAGGGCCAGCTGGTGAAGCGCGGCGACCTGATCGGCCTCGTGGGCAACACGGGCCTCAGCAGCGGGCCGCACCTGCATTACGAGGTGCACAAGGACGAGGTGCCGGTGGATCCCGTGCACTACCTGTTCAACAGCCTGACACCGGAGGAGTACGCCACCATGATCGAGATCTCGCGGAATGCGGGCCAATCGATGGACTGATCGTTACATTCGTCGCCCTGCCACCATGCCGCTGAAGGAAAAGACCATCGAACGGGTGTATTGGACGATCGGCGAAGTGGCCGAACAGCTCCAGGTGAGCACGTCCATGCTCCGCTACTGGGAGAAGGAGTTCGGCTCGCTCCGGCCCAAGCGCACCAGCAAGGGTGATCGCCTCTACACCAAGGACGACATCTCGAAGATCCGCGACATCCAGCATCTGCTGAAGGAACGCGGCTTCACCATCCAAGGCGCCAAGGGGCAGATCCGTTCCAAGGAGCGCAGCAGCACCGACACCATCGAGGAGGTGGTGGAGCGGCTCACGGCCGTGCGCTTGCAACTGGTTGCCCTACGCAAGAACCTCAGCGAGGTCGTGGACGAGGTCCACTTCGCGGAGAACGGCCACTAGCTCAGCGTTTCGACAGGAAGTTCCCGACGTAGTCCGCCACCCCTTCCTCCAACGTGTGGAACGGCTTGTCGTAGCCGATCCCGCGCAGTTTCTCCATGCGGGCCTCCGTGAAGTACTGGTACTTGTCGCGGATGTCGGCCGGCGTGTCGATGAAGGTGATGTTCTCCTCGCGCCCCATCGCCTTGAAGGTGTTGCGCGCCAGATCGAGGAAGGTCCGTGCCCGGCCGCTGCCCAGGTTGTAGAGGCCGCTGTGCTTGCGCTGTTCCATCAGGAAGATGCAAACGCTGCAGACGTCCTTCACGTAGATGAAATCACGCAGCTGCTCACCGTCCTTGTAGTCGGCGCGGTGGCTGCGGAAGAGCTTCATGCCGCCGTTGGCCTTGATCTGGTTGAAGGCGTGGAACACCACGCTGGCCATACGGCCCTTGTGGTATTCGTTGGGACCGTAGACGTTGAAGAACTTCAGGCCGGCCCAGAAGTAGGGCTTCCGATCCTGGGCCAACGCCCAGATGTCGAAATCGTTCTTGCTGTCGCCGTAGGGATTGAGCGGCTTCAAGCGGCCCGGCAACGTGTCGTCGGCATCGGAGTAGCCCAGTTCACCATCGCCGTAGGTGGCGGCGGAGGAGGCATACACCAGGGCGATGCCGTACTTCACGCAGGCCTCCCACATCCGTTGGCTGTAGCCCACGTTCAACTCGTCGAAGATGGCCTTGTCGAACTCGGTGGTGTCGGTACGCGCCCCCAAGTGGAAGATGAACTGGACGAAGCGCTCGTTGGCCTCCAGCCACGTGAAGAACTCCGAGCGCTCCACCTTGGCCGTGAGCTTCAGACCATCCAGGTTGGAGGCCTTGTCGAGCCGGCTGAAATCATCCACCGCCACGATGTCGGTATACCCCTGCTCCAGCAGCTCCACCACCAGCCGGCTGGCGATGAAACCGGCTGCTCCCGTGACCACGATCATGCCGCGAAGGTAGGCGGCCCTCCCCCTACCTTTGGCCCGCAAGGAAACCATGCCCCTCGTCCACATCACCCGCCGCGAGCGATTCAGCGCTGCGCACAAGTTGAGCCGCCCCGACTGGAGCCTCGACAAGAACCTCGAAGTGTTCGGCAAATGCGCCAATCCCAACTGGCACGGACACAACTACGACCTGTGGGTGACCGTGGCCGGTGAACCCAGTCCGGAGACCGGCTTCGTGATCGACCTCAGCGAACTGGGGCGCCTCATGAAACAGCACGTGATCGATCAAGTGGACCACCGGAACATCGACCTGGATGTGCCTTTCATGAAGGGCATCTACAGCAGCACGGAGAACCTGGCCATCGCGATCTGGAAGCAGTTGGAAGGGCCGGTGTCCGCCATCGGCGGAAAGCTCCATCGTGTGAAGCTCCAGGAGACGGAGAACAACTTCGTGGAATACCACGGGCAGTGACCATGAACGACCATCGGGAAGCCGAACACACCGGCGAGGGCTACCAACGGATCGACCAGTTCGACCCCGCCACGGTGGAGCGGATCAGCGGGCACTACGGCGATATCCTGAAGGCCATCGGCGAGGATCCCCAACGCGAGGGCCTGCAGAAGACCCCCGAGCGCGTGGCCAAGGCGTTGCAGTACCTCACCCATGGCTACGACCTGGACCCGGCTGCGATCCTGCGCAGCGCCATGTTCAAGGAGGACTACAGCCAGATGGTGCTGGTGAAGGACATCGAGGTGTACAGCATGTGCGAGCACCACATGCTGCCCTTCTTCGGCAAGGCGCACGTGGCCTACATCCCCAACGGGCACATCGTGGGCCTCAGCAAGGTGCCCCGCGTGGTGGATGCCTTCGCGCGACGCCTGCAGGTGCAGGAACGCCTCACCAACGAGATCCGGGACTGCATCCATGCCACCCTGCAACCCTTGGGGGTGGCCGTGGTGATCGAATGCAGCCACCTCTGCATGCAGATGCGCGGCATCCAGAAACAGAACAGCGTCACCACCACCAGTGCCTTCACCGGTATCTTCCTGAGCGACCCCCGCACCCGCGAGGAATTCATCAAACTGATCAGCGCCAAACTCCACTGACATGGACAACCGCATGAGCCCTTTCGCCCAAGCCGGACAACAGCAATACGTACACGTGGCCGATCCCGCCACCACGCGGGCCTTCCTGAGCCGTGTGTTCTCCTACATGAGCATGGCCTTGGTCCTCAGCGGACTGGCTGCATGGATCTTCGGCACCACGCCGGCCCTGTTCGCCTACCTCTTCGACCTGACCACGGGCAAGCAGACCATCCTCGGCTGGGTGGTCCTCCTGGCCCCGCTCGGGCTCGTCTTCGTCATGGGTGGCCTGATGCAACGCCTGAGCGCCACGGCCATGGTGGGGGTGTTCGCGCTCTACAGCATCCTGACGGGCATGAGCATCTCGTACATCTTCCTGATGTATACGCTCACCAGCATCGCCAGCATCTTCTTCATCACCGCCGCGGTGTTCGGAACCATGGCCATTGCTGGATACACCACGAAGACCGACCTCACCAAGTTGGGCAGCATCCTGTTCATCGGCTTGATCGGCATCGTGATCGCCGGACTGGTGAACATGTTCCTCCGGAGCGATACCATGGGTTACGTCATCAGCATGCTCAGCGTGGTGATCTTCACCGGTCTCACCGCCTACGACATGCAGCGCCTGAAGGGCATCGCCGGTGAGGTGATCCCCGGCACCGACACCATGCAGAAGCTGGCCCTTATGGGTGCCTTGAGCCTCTACCTCAACTTCCTCAACCTCTTCCTCTCGTTGCTCCGCCTTTTCGGTGGCCGCCGCGATTGACCCACCCCATCCTTCCGCGCATGAACGCCTATGTATTCCCCGGCCAAGGCAGCCAGTTCCCCGGCATGGCCAAGGAGCTCTACCATGCCGACCCCAACGCCCGCGTGTTCTTCGAGCACGCGAACAACATCCTGGGATTCAACATCACCGACGTGATGTTCAACGGCACCGAGGAGGACCTCAAGCGCACGAACGTGACGCAGCCCGCGATCTTCCTGCACAGCGTGATCAAGGCCAAGACCTTGGGCGATGCCTTCAAACCCGCCATGGTGGCCGGGCACTCGCTCGGTGAGTTCAGCGCGCTGGTGGCCGCCGGTGCCATGGAGTTCAGCGATGGCCTGAAACTGGTGGCCGCGCGTGCCAACGCCATGCAGAAGGCCTGCGAACTGCAGCCCGGCACCATGGCCGCGATCCTGGGCATGGAGGATGGGAAGGTGGAGGAGATCTGCGCCCGCATTCCCGGTGTGGTGGTGCCCGCCAACTACAACTGTCCCGGTCAACTGGTGATCAGCGGCAGCATCGAGGGGGTGACCGCCGCCTGCGAAGCCCTGAAGGCCGCCGGCGCCAAACGCGCCCTGCTGTTGCCCGTTGGAGGAGCCTTCCACAGTCCGCTGATGGAGCCCGCCCGCGCCGAACTCGCCACGGCCATCGCCTACACCCCCATCGTGGATCCGCGTTGCCCCGTGTACCAGAACGTGGACGCCCGTCCGCACACCGATCCCGCACGTATCAAGGCCAACCTCATCGCGCAGCTCACCGCCCCGGTCCGCTGGACCCAGATCATGCAGAACATGCTGGCGGACGGTGCCACCAAGGTGACCGAGGTGGGCCCCGGCAACGTGCTGCAAGGCCTCTTCAAGAAGGTGAGCCGCGAACTGGAGACGGTGGCCGCTTGAACCGTGGTGTGACATCCTCCGGCCGCGTACGTCACCAGCCTAGCCCAAAACGAACGAACATGTCCCGGATCCTTCTTCTCTCCCTCAGCGCCGCATTCGCGCTCTCCGCTTTCGCCCAGAACAAGACCAAGGAAGGCTACAGCCTTTCCTGGGACAGGACGATCACCACCGGCACGGACAGCATCGCCTACGGCTCCATCCAGGTACCGGCCACCACGGTGCCCGTGTACGAAGCGCGTCCCTCCGACCTCAGCGGACTGCTGAAGACCGCGCTTCCCATGCCACGTTCAAGGAGGCCGGCGGAGTGATGACCGCCAACACCGTGACCCTTCCCAACATCACCGGCCCCGTCGACCTCGTGGCCACCACGAAGGAGGACAAGAAGGGCGGCTTCACCACACTGGCCTTCGGCATGATGCAGAACGGCGTGCCGCTCGCCGTTGATCAAAGCACCCAGCAGAACGTGGTGCGCGACCTCGGTGTGAAGCTGAACAAGGCCGTGGTCCAGAAGCAGCTCGATATCTGGCAAGGCAAGTTGGAGAAGGCCGGCAAGCAGCAGGCGGGCGCCGAGGCCGACAAGGACAAGGCGAACGCCAAGGTGAGCAAGGCCAATGCGGAGCTGGAGAAGACCGTGGCCAAGCGCAGCAGCCTGCAGCGTGAGATCGCGAACAACCAGGCCGATATCGCCCGCCAGGACGTGCGCTGGCAGACCAGCCAGAACCCCAAGGACCTGAAGAAGCTGACCAAGCTGCGCGAACAGCTGGCCAAGAACGAGAAGAAGCTCGCCGACACCATGGCCGACGAGACCAAGCAGACCAAGACCGCGAACAAACGCCAGGACGAACTCCCCGGAGCCATGAAGGACCACGACAAGGTGGCCGAAGGCAAGGCGGAGGTACAGCGCACGGTGGATGCACTGAGGGCCAAGTTGGACAACATCCGATAGGCGTTTCCCAAGCGTCCCCGAACGGAAGAGGCCCGGCATATGCCGGGCCTCTTCCGTTCCGCGTTGTTCCCTGCCGGGTCACCTTTCCCGGTGATCCGCATCAACCCTTGCAACGAACTTCGTCCTTCCACCATGTCCGACGTTGAGATCCTCCAGCAACTCCGCTCCGCGGATCCGCACCGGGCCTTGATGCGCCTCTATGACCATCTGCCCAAGGTGGACCGTATGGTGCGCCGGAACAGCGGAACCCGCGCCGATGCCAAGGACCTCTTCCAGGACGCGCTCATCATCCTGCTGGGCAAGGTGAAGGAGGAGGGTTTCACGCTCACCTGCAGCATCAGCACCTATCTCTTCGCCATCTGCCGCAACAAATGGCAGGAGGAATTGCGTCGCCGAGGTCGCTTCACACAGGAACTGGCGGCTGCACCCGATGAGCCGGCCGACCTCGCGGGCCTCCTGGCGGAAGAAGGACGCTTCGGGCTTGCCGAACGGGCCCTGCGCTCGCTCGGAGACAAATGCCTGGAGCTGCTGAAACGGTTCTACGTCACCCGGGAACCGCTGCTGCAGATCGCGAAGGCCATCGGACTGGCCGGTGAAGGCGCCGCGAAGACGCGCAAGTACAAGTGCCTGGAGGAAGCACGCAAACGCTACCGGGAGCTGCTGACGAAGGATCCCGTCCACCAACCGATGCACCCCTGAGCGATGCGCCACGAATTGGAACTGATGGAACTGGTGGACCGCTATCTGCGCAACGAGCTGAATGCGGACGAACGCATGGCCTTCACCGAACGGCTGCATCACAACACGGAACTCCGCCAATTGGTGGAGGACCAACGGGCTCTTCACGCCGGCATGGAACGCCTCGTATTGCGGAACGCGGTGGACAAGGCCTACCGCAGCCATCGCTTCGGCAAATGGATGCCGGGCATCGGTGGCGCCGTGCTGATCGTGCTGCTGGCCACCGGTTCCTTACTGATGACTTCGCCGGAACACGAGCAGTCGAACGTCGCTCCGGCGAAGGTGAGTGCCGACACCAGCAACGTGATCACGAATGCAGTATCCAGAAATGTGCGAACGGATACGCTGCAGCAGACCCGCGATACGATCGTTCGAACGGAGGTCCGCGTGGTCCGCAGGCCCATCGTCGTATACGAAACGACCAGCATCTCCGAGAAGGAACCGGACCTAGGGATCGTCACCTTGCGTGACGCTCGCTCGGAGGAATTGCCCTCCTACCCCGGCGGCTTCTCCGCCATGCACGCCTTCCTGCAACGCAACATCCGATATCCGGATACGGTGCTCAGCCGCACCGAAGCGGTGACGATCGAATTCCTCGTGGACGTGGACGGCAGCATCCAGGAGGTGCAGGTAACAAAAGGCATCGGCAAGCTGTTCGACCGGGAAGCACTGCGGGTGGTTGGCCTGATGCCCAAGTGGATACCAGCCAAGGAGAACGGCAGACCGGTGAAGGCCCGCATCGAGGTGCCGATCCGGTTCACGGCGGTCAGCGTGGAGCAGGAGGTACCAGGATCAATACCGCCCACCGCTCAATGACCGACAGGAGTCCGATCGTTAGGATCTCTTCGGCAACAGGGGGGGCTCCTTCCGTTCCTTGGCGCGGCCCTTAGCACCGGCTGGAAGCCGGTGGCACAAAGGTCGGGTCACCGGCTTCCAGCCAGTGGATGCACCTCACCCATGGTGCCCATCAGATCGATCCGCTCCACGTACGCGCCTTGTTGGATGTGTCCGTCCATGTAGGTCTCGATGCGCTCCAGATGACCGGGATCACGGACCAGTCGGTCGTAGCTCTCGTCCATCCAAAGTGGTCCTATTCGGCCGATCGCCTTGTTGATCGCATTCGATGTGAACGACTTCCAAGCATGGAGCACGGATGACACATCCACTCCGGGGCCAGGTGCAACCAGTACATGGACATGGTTGCCAGCCACCACGAAGCTGCCCAGCCGATATCGCTGACCCTTGAAATGGTGGAACGCTGAGATCATGATCTCCCGTGCTTCGGCCCTGAGCAATACGCACGATCCGTATCCAGCATCCAGCCAGGTCTGGACGCGATGATGGAAGATCCGAGGGTACTCGTTCCGGAACGGCGCCGGCAGGTCTTGGACCGTCTTCTTTCCATGCCGGTTGAGCCACGCCGCGCGCTCCATCCTCAACTCTTGCAATTGTTCTTGCGGTAGACTGTCCGCCTGCCGCCAAGTGATGAAATACAGCTTCCCGCCCTGTTTCCAATGAGGCAAGTTGCGATGCGTGATGTTCAGCTCACTGTTCTCATCGAAGAAGAGGTCGTTCGGATCAGCCATAGGGATAGATCTTTCATGATACTCGGATAAGATCGGCTGGAAGCCGTTAGCACAAGGCTCGGATAGCACCGGCTGGAAGCCGGTGGCACGAAGGTCGGGTCACCGACTTCCAGCCGGTGTTTGCACTACCCGATCGTCCAAGCCTGCTCCCCGCGCAGCAAGGCATCCAGATCGCCCTCGCCCTTCTGTTGCTTGGCTTGGGCCACCTGCGCGTTGATCTTGGTCTCGTGGGTGGCGCGGTCGCTGACGAAGAACACACCGAAGGGACGAGGCAAGGATCCCTCCTTGCGGGGATCATCGAAGATCCGCACCAGCAGGCTGGCCTTGAAGCTGTCCCGCTCGTCGTGGATCCAGAGGTCGTCCGCGGTGTGGGTGCCGTCGTTGAGGTCCACGATCACGGGTGTGAAGCCATCGAGCTTGATCCCTTTGGTGCCTCCGGCGAAGACGAGCGGTTTGCCGTGCTCCACGAAGAGCGTGTTGGCCGCTTTGGTCGCCTTTTCGGTGAAGACCTCGAATGCGCCGTCGTTGAACACGTTGCAGTTCTGGTAGATCTCCAGCAAGCTGGTACCCCGGTGCGCATCGGCCCGCAGCAGCATCTCGCGCAGGTGCTTCACATCGCGGTCCATGCCACGAGCGATGAAGGTGGCGTCGGCGCCCTTGCACAAAGCGAGCGGATTGAAGGGATGGTCCACGCTGCCCATGGGTGTGCTGCGGGTGATGGCCCCTTCGGGGGAGGTGGGCGAATACTGGCCTTTCGTGAGGCCGTAGATCTCGTTGTTGAAGAGCAGCACGTTCACGTCCACGTTGCGGCGCAGCAGGTGGATGATGTGGTTGCCGCCGATGCTCAGCGCGTCACCATCACCGGTGATCATCCACACGCTCAACTCCGGACGTACGCTGCGCAATCCGCTCACGATGGCCGGTGCGCGACCGTGGATGCTGTGCATGCCGTACGTGTCGAGGTAGTACGGGAAGCGCGAGCTGCAACCGATGCCGCTCACGAACACGATCTCCTCCTTCGGCCGGCCCTGCTCCTTCAACACGGTCTCCACCTGCTTCAGGATGCTGTAGTCACCGCAGCCGGGACACCAGCGCACTTCCTGATCGCTGGCGTAGTTCACCTTCGGTGCCGCAGCGCCGTTCACGACTTCGTTCGCGGTGGTCATGCAGTGGCTGCATTGAGGTGTTCGAGTTCCTTTTCCGCACCGGCCAGGATCTCCTCGCTGGTGAAAGGCATGCCTTGGACCTTGTTCAGCCCTTGCGCGTCCACGAGGTATTCCGCGCGGATGAGCTGACGCAGTTGACCGCTGTTCATCTCGGGGATCAACACCCGTTTGAAGCGCTTGAGGATATCCCCCAGTTCCTTCCGGAAGGGGAAGAGGTAGCGCAGGTGCAGGTGCGCCACGCTATGGCCGTCCTCCAACAATTCCAAGGTGGCCGTACGTATGGCGCCGAAGGTGCTACCCCAGCCGAGGATCAGCAGATCACCGCTCTCGGGTCCGTGCGCGAGGTCCAACGGTGGCAGGCCATCGACGATGCGCCTCACCTTCTCGGCCCGCAGGCGCACCATCAATTCGTGGTTCTTCGGCTCGTAGCTGATGTTGCCCGTTCGATCCTGTTTCTCGATGCCGCCGATGCGATGTTGCAGACCCTTCATACCGGGAATGGCCCATGGGCGAACACCTTTCGAATCGCGTTCATACGGCAGGAAAGGCTTCGTTTCCTCCGCACCGAGGATGTCATTGCTTTCACGGGGCGTGGCGAAGGGCGGCTTGATCGGCTTGAGGTCCTTCGCCTGCGGGAAACGCCAAGGCTCGGCCCCGTTGGCGATGTAACCGTCGCTCAGGAAGATCACCGGCGTCATGTGCTCCACGGCGATGCGCGCGGCCTCGTAGACCATCTCGAAACAATCCGTGGGACTGCTCGCGGCCACCACGGGGATCGGGGCTTCGCCGTTGCGGCCGTACAACGCTTGCCAGAGGTCCGCCTGTTCGGTCTTCGTGGGCAGGCCCGTGCTGGGTCCGCCGCGCTGCACGTTCACGATCACCAGGGGGATCTCCAGCATCACGGCCAGCCCCATCGCTTCGGCCTTCAGCGCGATGCCCGGACCGCTGCTCGCAGTAACACCCAACGCCCCCCCGTAGCTGGCACCGATGGACGAGCAGATCGCCGCGATCTCGTCCTCCGCCTGGAAGGTCTTCACGCCGAAATTCTTGTGGCGGCTCAGCTCGTGCAGGATATCACTGGCCGGGGTGATCGGGTAGCTGCCGTAGAAGAGCTCCAGCCCCGCCTTGTTCGCTGCGGCGATCAAGCCGAGCGCAGCACCTTGATTACCGGTGATGTTGCGGTACGTGCCCGGCGGCATGGGCGCGGGTTTCACCTCGTAGCGCGTGGTGAAGGTCTCACTGGTATCGCCGTAGTTATAGCCGGCCTGCAACACCTTGATGTTCGCGTCGAGCAGGTCGGGACGCTTGCTGAACTTCCGCTGGATGAAGTTCTCGGTACGCAGCAACGGACGGCTGTACATCCAGTTGATGAAGCCGAGCACGAACATGTTCTTGCACCGGTCCTTCTCCTTCATGCCCAGCGTGGTCTCCGCCAAGGCGTTGCGCGTCATCTTGGTGACGTCCACCGTGTGCAGCACGTAATTCCCGAGCGAGCCGTCGGTGAGCGGATTCTCCACATCGGGATAGCCCGCCAAGCGCAGGTTCTTGCTGTCGAAACCATCGCTGTTGGCGATGATGATGCCACCTTGCTTCAGCTTGCCGAGGTTGGCCTTGAGGGCCGCGGCGTTCATCACCACAAGCACGTCGCAGCGATCGCCGGGAGTGTACAGCTCCACGCTGCCGAAATGCAGCTGGAAGCCGCTGACGCCGGCCAGCGTGCCCTGCGGTGCCCGGATCTCGGCGGGGAAATTGGGAAAGGTGCTGACGTCGTTGCCGAAGAGCGCATTGCTCTCGGTGAACTGGCTGCCGGTAAGCTGGATGCCATCGCCGGAATCACCGGCGAACAGGATCACGACCTGGGCGCGCTCTTCGACGGTCTTGACCGTGGTCGCGTTGCTCATGGGGAAATGCGGGGCAAAGGTAGGGGGCACAAGGCCTTCGCCTCAGGCCACCACCGCCGCGTTCACCGCCTCCACGGCACGCACCTCCGGGGCCACCCGCTTGATGGCTTCCTCCACGCCCGCCTTCATGGTCATGGCGCTCATGGCGCAGTTGGTGCAGGCGCCGTGCAGTCGAACGCGTACCACGCCCTCGTCCGTGATCTCCTCCAAGGTGATGTCACCCCCATCGGCCTCCAGGAAGGGGCGCAGTTCCGCCAAAGCGGATTCCACCCGGGGAGCGATCAGCGCGGTATCGAAGTGCACGGTGTTCATGCGTGTTGCGGGACGGGAACTGTGCTGATCAAACGGGCCATGGCCTCCAACAAAGGTGCGAAAGCATCGGCTGCCGGGGTATCGCCTTGGAGAACCGCCGGGCGGCCCACGTCGGCGGCCTCACGAATGCTCTGCACCAAGGGCACCTCGGCCAACAGCGGTACGTTCAGTTCCTCGGCCAGCGCACGTGCTCCTCCTTTTCCGAAGATGTAGTACTTGTTCCCGGGCAATTCGGCCGGAGTGAACCAGGCCATGTTCTCCACAATGCCCAGCACGGGGACGTTCACGCTCGGCAGAGCGAAGAAACCCACGCCTTTGCGGGCATCGGCCAAGGCCACGGGTTGCGGGGTGCTCACCACGATGGCGCCGCTCAACGGCACCGCCTGCACCAAGCTCAGGTGGATGTCGCTCGTGCCGGGAGGGAGATCCACCAGCATCACATCCAGTTCGCCCCAATCGGCGTCCTTGAAGAGCTGGTCCAGCGCCTTGCTGGCCATGGGGCCCCGCCAAGCGATGGCTTGGGAGGGATCGGCGAAGAAGCCGATGCTGAGCAGCTTCACCCCGTAGCTCTCCACCGGCACGATCAGGTTCTTGCCATCGACCTCCCGCACGCGGGGGCGCTCATGCAGCACATCGAACATCAGCGGCATGCTGGGCCCATGCACATCGGCATCCACCAGGCCTACGCTGAAGCCGCGTTTCACCAGTCCCGCAGCGAGGTTGGCGGTGATGGTGCTCTTGCCGACGCCCCCCTTGCCGCTGGCGATGGCGATGATGTGCTTCACCTTGGGCAGCACCTTGCGCAGGGTGGTGCGTTCACCGCTGATCGGGCTCACCTTCACCTCCACCTTCACGTCGTTGCCGAGGGCCTGCTTCAGCTGGAAGGAGATGGCCTCCTCCATCCGCTTGCGGCTGTGCATGGCGGGATTGCTCACCTCCACGCTCACGTGCACCGTGTTCTCATCCACCACCACCTCGCGCACGAGGTCGAGCTCCACGATGTCCTTCTTCAGGTCGGGTTCGATGACGCGGCTCAGGGCCTGCTGGATGGCTTCTTCGGTGATGGGCATGTTCGGGGCGCGAAATTACGGCCCGCAGCGTTCATGGCGGGCACGGCTCAGAACCCCAGCTCCACCGCCGGATCCCAGAACTTCTTCGCGAAGTCGACCACTTGGTCGTCCTTCACCTTCACCCCTTCCTTCTTGAGCAGTTCCTCCATCCGGGTCTCCGTGGCGAAGTGGTGTTTGCCAGTGAGCAGACCGGCGCTGTTCACCACGCGATGCGCTGGGACGGCAGGCTTCACCGTGTGCGCGCTGTTCATGCAGTAGCCCACGATGCGTGCGCTGCGTGCCGCTCCGAGATACTTGGCGATGGCGCCATAGCTGGTGACCCGCCCCTTGGGGATCTGGCGGACCACGGCCATCACGTCGGCGAAGAAGTCCCGCTCCTGAACGGCGTCGTTGACGAGGGTGCGTTTGGCCATGCGGTGAATGTATGAGCGGGGCGCGACCGCACTGTCCCCTCGCCCACGCGAGGGGGTGGCCGGAGCGTTGCGGAGGCCGGGGGAGAAAAACTCGTCGCGTTCCTCCGTAACTTCATCGGCATGTCACGCCGGATCTACGACCCGCAAAGAGCAGCGTTCGCAAAGGATCTACGCAAGAGCATGACCAAAGCCGAAGCCTGTATATGGAAGTACGCCCTGAAGGCAGGGCGCATCAAGGGCTATGGCTTCCACCGGCAATGGCCCATGTTCGGATACATCGCTGACTTCCATTGCGCTGAACTGAAGCTCGTGGTCGAGGTGGATGGAGATATCCACGGAACCCCTCTACAACAGGAGAAGGACCGTGTTCGCACACGGGTACTGGAACAGGAGGGTTTCCGTGTGGTGCGCTTCACGAACGAGGAAGTGCTTCAGCATATGGACTCCGTGATCGGACGTCTGGAGGAACTTGTTGTGGAGATCGAACGTGCACAAGGCGATCGATCAAGGGAGATCTGGAAGGAAAAGCGGTGATCGGACTTGGGAGCGGCTGCACTTTTGCTCCCCCTTCCTCCCTCGCAGCGGCCCACGGAGACAATGCGGAAGCAGCCGCCGGCCATGGAACTCAGGAGCGGCTGCACTTTTGCTCCCTCCTCCCTCCCTCGCAGCGGCCCACGTAGACAATGCGGAAGCAGCCGCCAGCCATGGAACTCAGGAGCGGCTGCACTTTTGCTCCCTCCTCCCTCCCTCGCAGCGGGCGAGGGAGACAATGCGGAAGCAGCCGCCATCACTGGATCCCGAACCGCACGTAGTGGATCGTCCTCCCCTGCTCCAGCCACATCTGCTCGTAGAACGTCCGGATATTGAGCACCGCCTGCTCTTCGGGTGATACGCGTGGCACAAGCTCCGCATAGACCTCGGCGCTCTTCTCGTACGTGGGCAGCTTGTGCTCCGCGATCTGCTCCAGCGTGTACTCGTACAGCAAGGGACTGTCGGTCTTCAGGTGGATCAGGCCATCGGGCTTCAGGATCTCCTTGTAGCGCGCGAGGAAGAGCGGGCTGGTGAGGCGTTTACGCGCCTTACCGATCTGCGGATCGCTGAAGGTGAGCCAGATCTCACTGACCTCGTGCTTCCCGAAGCAGCGCAGGATATGGTCCACATGCGTGCGCAGGAAACCGACGTTCGTCAAGCCTTCCTCCTTCGCCGTCCTCGCCCCGCGCCAGATCCGCGCACCCTTGATGTCCACACCGATGTAGTTCTTCTGCGGTTGCAGGCGTGCCAGACCCACGGTGTATTCGCCACCACCGCAACCGAGTTCGAGCACGAGCGGAGCATCGCGCTGGAAGAAATCACTGTTCCACTTGCCCTTCAGCGGCAGTTCGGAGGCCTGCAGTTCGGTGAAGGTGGGTTGCACCACATGGGCATACGTGGCGTTGTCGGCGAAACGGCTGAGCTTGTTCTTTCCCATTGGGACCGCGAAGCAACGAAGAGTTCACATAACGGTACGACCTTCGTCGCATGTTCGCTGGTGCACGCATCGCCATCGCCCCGTTGGATTGGGGGCTCGGCCACAGCACGCGCGATGTACCCATCATCCGTCGCCTGCTGGAGCTGGATGCCCGGCCGGTGATCGCCGCCGACAAGGGACCGCTGGCGCTGCTCCGGGATGAGTTCCCGCAGTTGCCCTTCGTTGTGCTGCCCGGTGTGGAGGTGCGTTACGGCAAGGGCCGCTCCCAAGCCTGGGCCATGGCGAAGCAGTTCCCGGCGATGATCCGATCCGTACGCGAGGAACGGACGCTCTTCGATACCATCCAGCGCGATCTGCAATTGGATGCCGTGATCAGCGACAACCGCTTCGGCGTGCGCGCGGACCATCTGCCCAGCGTCATCATCACCCACCAGCTCTTCCCCTTCACCCCGCTGGCCCAAGGCGCGCTACGCCGATTGAACCTGCGCCTGATCCGGAAGTTCGATCGCTGCTGGGTGCCGGATGATGCCCAAGCACCGGGCCTCGCCGGTGAATTGAGCCATGGCCCGGATCTCCCGTCGGGCACCTTCTACCTCGGCCCGATCAGCCGTATGGATCCCGCCAGGACCAAGGCCCCGGAAAGGCACCATCGCATCGTGGCCGTGATCAGCGGACCTGAACCGCAACGCACCTTGCTGGACCACACCTTGATGCAACAGTTGCCCGCGATCGAAGGGGACCATCTTCTGGTGCGCGGGTTGCCGAACAGTCCCGGAGAAGAGGTCGTGGGCAACGTGCGCCGTGTCGGACATCTGTCCGGCGATGCGTTGACCGCCGCCTTGCTCGATGCGGAACTCATCATCAGCCGCACCGGCTACACCACCTTGATGGACCTCGCTCACATCGGCCGCAGCGCCTTGGTGATCCCCACGCCCGGACAGGCCGAACAGGAGTACCTCGGCGAACTGCACCAACGCACCGGGCGCTTCCTGGTGCAGAAGCAGGAACGCATCGACATCCCTGCAGCACTGCAGGGCTTGAAGCCAGGCGTTCCCACCATTGCTCCGCCAGCCGGATCGGACGATGCGCTGGCCGACCTGGCCGCAGCGATCGCGCGCAGACGGTCGCCTACTTTCGTGGGACGATGAGCCACCGCCCCATCCTCCTCGCTGCACTTCTTTCCCTGCCCATCCTGATCGCTGCGCAATCCGACCCGGATGCGGAACTGCTGCGCCTGCAAGAACAACGGGAACGGCTGCGCACCGAGCTCGATCAGCTGAGCGCTCCCATCCGCAAGGCCAAGCTCACCGTGATGCGCCGTGATCTGGAACGGAGCGGACTGCCCAAGCTCGCACCGGGAGACGAAGTGGTCTGGCATCCCGGGCATGCGCTGGTCTGGGATGCGCAACGCAACATACCGAAGTGGACCGCCCACATCGTGATGTCCGACATCCTCGAAGGCAACCTTGCACGCATCGACACCTTCCTGCCCGACCCGCAGGTGAAGGACAACACGCAGCTTTTCGAGGAGTACTGGTACAGCGGATACGACCGCGGCCACATGGTGCCCAGCGCCGACATGCGGTGGGACCTCGACGCGCTCACCGCCACCTACTACTACAGCAACATCGCTCCCCAGAAGCCCGAGCTGAACCGCGGAACCTGGGCCGATCTGGAGGACTGGGGCCGGCGCTATGTGCATTATGGCAACGAACGCGTCTTCGTAGTCACCGGCCCGATCATGGGACCGGACCTGCCCGTGCTGAACACACCGAAGGCGAAGGAGAAGGTGAGCATCCCCTCGGCCTACTTCAAGGTGTTCGGCGATCTCGACGGGCCCGAGCGCAAAGGCATCGCCTTCATCATGCAGAACGGTGTGAACGAAGGCCCGCCCATCAGCTACGCCGTGCCCATCGACAGCGTGGAGCAGCTGACCGGGTTCGACTTCTTCGCCGCGCTGGACAATGCCGTGGAAGAGGCGATCGAATCCCGCATCCAGCCCAAGGATTGGTACGGACAAGGTGATCCCTTCCAAGGTGAAACGGCTCCGTTGAAAGTGCCGCTGCCCGGTGGACGCTTCAACACCACGCAGGCGAAGTACCAGATCGGCAAGCTCGTGACCGTCTGCGGAACCGTGGTCGGTACCCGGCGCACGCAGAAGGCGAATGCGCTCTACCTCAACTTCGACCGCCTGCATCCGCACCAGGATTTCTACGCGACGGTGTGGGACTACAACGGACCCAACTTCCACTACGATCCCGAGACCTACCTCGTGGACAAGAAGGTCTGCGTGACGGGCAAGGTGACGTTGTACGACGACATCCCGCGCATCAGCATCAACAACGAGACCGAGATCACCTTCTGGGATGATGTGATCGGTGGGAAGATCAAGTAGCTGCGTTCATTTGTCCATGTGCGCCTGCGCACATGGACAAATGGGTAGGCGCTACCGCGCTCGGGAGAGGGTGAAGCTGAAGGTGGTGCCCTTGCCTTCCTCGCTCTTCACGGTGATGGTGCCGCCATGGCCTTCCACGATATGCTTGACGATGGCGAGCCCGAGGCCCGATCCCCCTTCGTTGCGTGCCCGGCTCTGGCCCACGCGATAGAAGCGCTCGAACAAACGCGGCCAATGCTCCTTCGCGATGCCGATACCGTCGTCGGCCACTTCCACCAGCACCCGATCGCCCTGCTCGAACGCCCGCACCGTGCAGCTGCCTCCCTCCTTGCCGTAGTTGATGGCATTGGTGAAGAGGTTGCTGAACACCTGGGCCAACCGGCCGCGATCGCCCATGACCATCTCCTGTTCGGGCACTTCGTTGCGCAGGGTGATGCGCTTCTCGCGTGCCTTCATCTCCAAGGCCTCGATGATCTCGTCGATCGGTGCGTTGAGATCCATGCGACCGATGGACATCGCCATCACCCCGCTCTCCAGTTGCGTGATCAGTTCGAGGTCCTCCACGATATTGATCATCCGATCCACCCCGGCGCTGGCCCGTTCCAGGAAGTTGCGGTTCACCTTCGGATCCTCGAGGCCGCCCTCGAGCAACGTGAGCACGTAGCCCTGGATGTTGAAGATCGGCGTGCGCAGTTCGTGGGCCAGGTTGCCGATGAATTCGCGCCGGAAACGTTCGCGCTCCTTCAACCCCAGGATCTCGGTATGCTTCTCCCGGGCCCAGGCCGACACATCGGCATTCATCGCTTGGAACAGGTCGGCGGACATCACGGAAGGCATCTCGCCCTTGCGCGTCTCGTGGATCGACCGGTAGATGAGGTCCACGCGGTCCTGGATGAACCGGCGGATCAGGAACCAGCCCACCGCGAAGACCACCCCACCGGTGGCCATGGCGATGCACAGCAGCCCGGGGATGCCGATGTGGGCGGCCGTCAGGGACTCCACCAGACCCAGGACCAGCGCGCTGCAGACGGCCGCCGCAATGGCGATGAGCCAAGCGATGCGCAGGGGTGATCGGGCCACCATGCGCCAAAGGTAACCGGGCCGGAAGTCCTTGTGGCACTAAGGCTTCCGCGCATTCGCTTAACGATCAAGTAACATGTAACGGATAGGTTCGGCGCCATTTTCGTCCCTTGCCATGCCCTTCGGCGTCCTTCAATTCCTGATGCTGGCCGGTTCCATCGGCCTGTTCATCCATGGGATGAAGTCGATGAGCGAGGGCCTGCAGAAGATGGCCGGTGGCCGCATGCGCCGCGTGCTCGATGCCATGACCCGCGACCGCTTGCGGGGGGTGCTCACCGGTTTTGCCACCACCGCCGTGGTGCAGTATTCCTCCGTGACCTCCGTGATGGTGGTGAGCTTCGTGAACAGCGGCCTGCTCTCCCTGCGTCAGGCCATTCCCGTGCTGATCGGCGCCAACATCGGTACCACGGTGAAGCTCGTGCTCTTCGCCGCCGTGGGCTTCACCTCGGTGAGCATGCCCAGCATCGCGCTGCCCATCCTGGGCGTGGCCCTGCCCTTCCTCTTCCTGCGCGCCCCACAGATGAAGGCCGTGAGCGAGATGTTGGTGGGCACCGCCCTGCTCTTCCTGGCCCTCGGCTTCCTACGCGACAGCATCCCGCAACCCAGCGCCCCGATGCTCGACTTCCTGCGCGACCTCAGCGGCATGGGAGTGCTCAGCGACCTGCTCTTCGTGGTCATCGGTGCCCTGCTGGCCATCGTGATTCAGTCCAGCAGCGTGGCCTTGGTGCTCACCGTGGTGCTCTGCGAAAGCGGTGTCATCGGCTACGAGATGGCCGCTGCCCTGGTGCTGGGCGAGAACATCGGCACCACGCTCACCGCCAACATCGCGGCACTGGTGGGGAATGCCTGGGCGAAACGTGCCGCCCGGGCCCACTTCCTGATCAAGCTGCTCGGTGTCACGTGGGCCATTCTCCTGTTGCAACCCTACCTGGCCGGTATCGCTTGGTTCACCAAGCAAGTACACCTCTCGGATCCCTGGACCGACCCTGCGGCCCTCAAGTGGGCCCTCACGTGGTTGCATCTGTCCTTCAACATCATCAACGCCGCATTGCTGCTGCAGTTCATCCCGTCCATCGAGCGATTGGCCATCCGCCTCGTACCCGTGCGGGGTGATGCGGGGGAGAGCCATCGCCTCGAGTACATCGATGACCCGATGGCTCCCCTCACACCGGAACTCACCCTGCTGGAGGCGCGGAAGGAGATCCTGCGCTTCGGCACGCTCTGCCATCGCATGTTGGGCATGGTGCGCGACCTGCTGACCGAGAAGAACGAGTCCGACCGCACCGCCCTGTTGGAGCGTATCGCGAAGTACGAGGAGATCACCGACCGCATGGAAGTGGAGATCGGACGTTTCCTCACCCGCACCGGAGGCGATGCCCGGGACAGCACCGTGAGCGCCCGGATCCGCGGTATGCTCGGCATGATCGGCGACCTGGAGCGCGTGGGCGACATCCTCTTCCAGATGAGCAAGAGCCTGGAGCGGAAGGCCAACGAACGCCTGTGGTTCACGCCCGAACAACGGGAACATCTGTTGGACATGATCGGTCTGGTGGACCAGGCCTTCCAAGTGATGCTGCAGAACATCGGCGCCGAGACCGAACAGGTATCGCTGGACCAGGCCGTGGCCATGGAGCAACGCATCAACCAGCAACGGGATATCCTACGCCGCCATCACTTGGCCAGCTTGGAGGTGGGCGAACACAACCTCAAGGGCGGCATGATCTACAGCGACCTCTTCAACAGTTGCGAGAAGGTGGGCGACCACCTGATCAATGTGAGCGAGGCCCTGGCCGGCGTGGACCTGGCCGCCACCAGCTGAGTCAGGGCAATACGATGGCCGCGGAACTCACGCGGTTGCTCATCTGCCGGGCGCGATCGGCGAGCCGCACTTCGAACTTCACCGTATCACCGAGGGCCTGCAGGCCATCGAGCACTGCATTGTTGATGGCCACCGCGATATCCCCCTCCAAGGCCTTGTTCTGACCGGTCGGGGTGATGTCCGGCACGCGGTAGTAGAGTGGGAGGACGAAACCTGGATCCTGCCATACCCCGTTCTGCAGGTAGTAGGCATCCACGAAGAAGTTGTAGTACCAAGGCCTATCGGGGTCGTACGGCGGATTGAACGGGGCCAGCGTATCCCCTTGGTCCAGTCCGATATCGCCGTCGCCATCGGTGAAGGAGATGGTCAGCGAAGCCGAATCGGGGAACACTTCGAACGACTTGAACGTGATCACCGGTTGTGTGGGGAACTCCTCCGTCTTCAGGCAGCCCGCACCGAGCACGGCGATCACCGCCATGGCCACTGCTATTTTCGCCCCGTTGGTCCGTCCCTTGGTCATCGTTCCCCAAAAGTAAGTGCCCGGCCCCGCTTCCACCGCCCTCCAGCTGCTGGATGCCCCCTTCGCCATCGAAGGCCCGGAGCCGTTCAACGCCTTGGCGCTGGATCTATTCCATCTGCACGCCGCGCACAACCCCGTGTACCGGGGATTCCTGAGCGGCCTGAAGGTGGATCCCGGTACGGTCCAACGCATCGAGGACATTCCCTTCCTGCCCATCGGACTGTTCCGTAACCACCGCGTGCTGCTGGAGGAACTGCGCCCGGCGATCACCTTCACCAGCAGTGGTACCACGGGCTCCATCACCAGCAGCCACCACGTGCCGTGGCCCGAACTGTACGAGCGCTCCTTCTTCACCTCCTTCCGTGCGGTATATGGCGATCCCTCCCAATGGCGCATCCTGGCCCTGCTGCCCGCCTACTTGGAACGGCAAGGCAGTTCGCTGGTGTACATGGCCGAAGCGTTGATCGCCGCGAGCAACGACCCGCTGAGCGGCACCTATCTGTACCAGTACGACCAACTCGCCGAGGTGCTGCGCCGCAGCGAGTCAGAGGCGAAGCCGACGCTCCTGATCGGGGTCACCTTCGCCCTGCTCGATCTGGCCGAGCGCTTTCCGATGCCGCTGCGCCATACCACGATCATGGAGACCGGCGGAATGAAAGGCCGACGCCCCGAACTGGTGCGCGAAGAACTGCATGTCCTCCTCAAGCGGGCCTTCGATGTGCCGGCCATCCACAGCGAGTACGGCATGACCGAACTCCTCTCCCAGGCCTGGAGCACCGGCGACGGCCTCTATCGTTGTCCACCGTGGATGCGCGTACTGCCACGCGACCCCAACGACCCGCTTTCCCGCGTACCGCCGGGGCGCACGGCCGGCCTCGATGTGATCGACCTGTGCAACATCGCCAGCTGCCCCTTCATCAGCACGCAGGACCTCGGCCGTGTCCATGAGGATGGCTCCTTCGAGGTGCTGGGCCGCTTCGACAACAGCGACCTGCGGGGCTGCAACTTGATGGTGGAGTGAATGCACGCCATCGATATCCCCAAGACGGGCTCCCTATATTTGAATGACTTCCAAGAGCGATCTGATATGACGACCAAGGACATGAAAGCGGAGATCCAGCGCAAGTTGGATGAAGTGCCGGAGGCGATCCTGGAAGAGGTCCTGGAATACCTGCGGGGTTTTCAGGCGAAGACACCGGAAGAACAGAAGCGATTGCTGGGGCTGAAACGCATCCTGCATGAAAAACGGGACCTGCTTCTTCGCTTGGCCCGATGATCCGACTGGACGAGGCCTTGGCCATCCACACTTCAGTGATCCATGAAAGCGGTGGTTCGCACGGCTTAAGGGACCAAGGTGGATTGGAGGCCGCGTTGGGTAGGCCGTATGCCACCTTCGGAGGTGATGACCTGTATCCTGCGCCTGTGGACAAAGCAGCGGCGATCCTGGAGAGCATCGTCAAGAACCATCCTTTTGTTGACGGTAACAAACGGGCGGGATATGTGCTCTGCCGTCTTACGCTGAACACGTATGACCTCGACCTCAGAGCGAACGACGATGATGAGTACGATATGGTGATCCAAGTCGCCACCGGCCAACTGGATGTGGATGGCATCCGGACCTGGCTTGCCGCGCATATGGTGACCATCGAATGACCGGGATCCGGATCACAGCAACCCACCCGGAAACAGGAGGGCTTCGGCCGGCAACAAGCACGCACGAGCAACGAGGATGCCTTGGGGCGCATCCTTCGGTTCCCCAAGGGTCCTTCGCACCCATTTTCGCTACCGGAACCCTCACAGGGTACCGGAACATGCTCGGGTTCGACGCCTCGCCTGAGCACGAGATCCCCCTCGTTCGCTACCAGAGCAATCTTGAGTGTGCTCTAGCCCACAACCTTCACCAGGAAGTAGTTCTTCTTGCCTCGCTGCAGCAATAGGTATTTTTCATGGATCAGCTGATCACTGGAGGTTGTCATGTCAGGAGTGACCTTGACCTTATTGACCAGCAGCGAACCCTCAGCAAGAGCCCGTTTCGCCTCCCCGGATGAACCAAGGAACCTAGAACGCCAGAACAACTTGTCCATTGGTATTCCAGCACCAATCTGCTCTCTACTAACTCCTGCCGGCTCGAAGGCGTCCGGGTTCGACACGGTATCATAATGCTCCAAGCTCTCATACAGGTCATCCCAAGCAGCTTCGGGCAATGACCGTAACTTATCAATGGAATTGCCGAAGAGAGCCTCTGAAGTGGCCACGGCCGCTCCAAGCTCCCCTTTTCCATGCACCAACGTGGTGATGAAGCCCGCCAGTTCCTTCTGCAGGCGACGTTCGTGCGGCGCCTTCGCGTGCTGCGCGATGAGGTCCTCCGCATAGGCCTGCTCCCAGGTGGTGAAGATCAGCGCCGCCCTGGCCGCATCCGCATCCGCATTGTTCAGCCAGAACTGGTAGAACTGGTAGGGTGAGGTGCGCTGCGGATCGAGCCAGATGTTGCCGCCTTCGCTCTTCCCGAACTTGGTGCCATCCGCCTTCGTCAACAGCTGTGTGGTGACGGCATACGCCTCGTTGCCGCCCATGCGCCGGATCAGCTCGGTACCCGTGGTGATGTTGCCCCACTGGTCGCTGCCGCCCATCTGCACACTGCAGTCCATGTGCTTGTTCAACCACCAGAAGTCGTAGCCCTGCACCAGCTGGTAGCTGAACTCCGTGAACGACAGCCCGCTCTCCAGCCGGCTCTTCACGCTATCCTTCGCCATCATGTAGTTCACGGTGATGTGCTTGCCCACGTCGCGGATGAAACGCAGGAAACCCATGTCCTTGAACCAGTCGTAGTTGTTCACCATACGCGCCGGGTTCACGGCCGTATTGAAATCGAGGAAACGCTCCAGCTGCTTCTGGACGCATGCCTGGTTATGCCTCAGCGCTTCCTCGTCGAGCAGGTTGCGTTCGGTGCGTTTGCCGCTGGGATCGCCCACCATGCCGGTGGCGCCACCTACGAGGGCCACGGGTTTGTGTCCGCATTGCTGGAAGTGCGTAAGGGTCATCACCTGCACGAGGTGACCTACATGGAGCGAATCCGCCGTTGGATCGAAACCGATATACCCACTGGCCGGGCCCTTCAGCAGATGTTGTTCCACCTCGGGCGTGCTGTCGTTCAGCATGCCCCGCCAGCGCAGTTCGGCGATGAAGTTCTTGACGGCCATGGTGCTTTTCCGCGCTTTCCCGCGCGGCCCGCGAAGATAGAGGGCTGTGAAAAGCAAGGATATCTTGCGCCGGATGGACCTGGTGACCGGCGGAACGGGGATCGTGGGATCCCATGTGATCGATGCGCTGCTCGCTGCGGGGCGGCCGGTGCGGGCCTTGGTGCGCAAGGGTACCGACCGGTCGATCGTCCAGCGGATCCTCTCGCATTACCATCCCGATGGGGCCGCGCGCTTCGCCCGGATCCAGTGGGCCGAGGGCGATCTTTTCGATGTGATGGCCTTGGAAACGGCCCTGCAGGGCGTGGAACATGTGCACCACTGCGCGGCGGTGGTCTCCTTCGATCCACGCGATCGCGCCGCGATGATGCGCACCAACATCGATGGTACCGCGAACCTGGTGAATGCGGCCCTGAACGCCGGTGTGAAGCGACTCTGCCATGTGAGCAGCACCGCCACCGTGGTGCCCCCGCCCGAGGGCGGAGCCAGCCATGAGGACACCCCCTTCACGGAAGGGAAGAACGAAACACCCTACGCCATCAGCAAGTACGGAGCGGAACTGGAGGTCCAGCGCGGCATCGCGGAAGGCCTGGACGCCGTGCTGGTGAACCCCTGCGTGGTGATCGGACCGGGTATACCGGGACGCAGCAGCATGACGATGGTGGAACGTTTCCGTAAGGGCACACGCTTCTTCCCTGCTGGATCGAATGCCGTGGTGGATGCGCGCGATGTGGCCATGGCGATGGTGCAGCTGATCGAACGGGGCGCGACCGGTGAACGCCATCTGCTGATCGGGGAGAACCTGAGCTATCGCGAGTTGGCCACGCTGCTCACCACCAGCGCGGGAAAGCCGGCCCCTTCCTTCGCCCTACGACCGTGGATGCTGGGCGTGGCCTGGCGCTTGGAAGCGCTGCGCACCCTCTTCGGTGGAAGACCGATGATCACACGGGCCACGGCGCGTACCGCTTCGCGCCAACGCTTGTACAATGGCGCCAAGGCGGAACGGCTGCTGGGCCTTCGTTTCCGAACAGCGAAAGAGGCGGTGGACAATGTGGCGGCCTTCCTGGGAAGAAAATAGGCCACGGCGCGTCGAGAGCCATTCGAAAAGGCGCTTCGACCAGATCAGTTAGACAATGAAGGAGGAACGTCAGTGCTTGATGCTGTCGGCGCGTTGCTGCAGGTCCTGCAGCACGTCCTCGTAGATGCCCTTGAGTTCCGCCGGATGCGCCACGTAGTGATCGTAGGTCCGTTTGAAGGCCTCTTCCGTAACGCCCTGCTCCGCGAACATCTCCTCATAGTAGCGCCGCACGGGGCTGTCGGCACGGCGGTCCAGCACCATCTCGTGGTTGAGCCGGGCCTCGATCAGCAAGGAAGCACCGAGCACCTGCTCGAACTTCTGACGTGGCAAGAGGTCGTCCGGCGCTTGCTGCTCCGATCGGCCACAGGCCATCAGCAACAGGCCGAGCGCAAGTCTCCCCCCCTTCATCGCAGGAAGCTCAGGCGCTCACCGCGCACGTTGCGATCCACCGACGCGCCGTCGTAGGCCAGGTTCCCGTTCACCCAGGTGCGCAGCACCCGCGCTTGGAAGCGCTGCCCTTCCAGGGGCGACCATCCGCATTTGTAGAGCAGGTTGCCGGCATCCACGGTCCACGGGGCATTCAGGTCCACCAACACCAGGTCGGCATGATGCCCTTCACGGATATAGCCGCGTTCCTTCACCTGGAACAGGCGCGCGGGTGCGTGGCACATCTTCTCCACCACCTGCTCCACCGTGAACACACCTTGCCGGGCCAGCTCCAGCATCGCCACGAGGGAATGCTGCACCAAGGGTGCTCCGCTGGGACTCTTCGCATAGCGCTGCGCCTTCTCCTCCACGGTGTGCGGTGCATGGTCGGTGGCCACCACATCGATACGCCCTTCGTTCATGGCCTTGCGGATCGCCTCGCGATCGGCGGCGGTCTTCACGGCCGGATTCCATTTGATCCGCGTGCCCAGCCGCGCGTAGTCCGCGTCGGTGAACCAGAGGTGGTGCACACAGGCTTCCGCGGTGATACGCTTCCCTTCGAGCGGACCCGGATCGAAGAGTTCCAGCTCCTTGGCCGTGCTGATGTGCAGCACATGCAGACGCGTACCGTGCTCGCGCGCCAAACGCACCGCGCGGCTGCTGGAGCGGTAGCAGGCCTCGGCGCTGCGGATCAACGGATGTTGTTCGATGGGGATGTCCTCTCCGAAACGTTCCACCGCGGCGGCCATGTTGGCGCGTATGGTGGCCTCATCCTCCGCATGCACCGCCAGGATCATGTGCGCATGGCGGAAGAGGTTGTCCAGCACCTGCTCGTCATCCACCAGCATATCACCGGTGCTGCTGCCGAGGAAGGCCTTCAATCCGCAAACGGTACGGGGATCGGTGCGCAACGCCTCCTCGAGGTTGCTGTTGCTCACACCCATGTAGAAGGAGTAATTGGCCACGCTGCTGGCCGCACCCATCGCGTACTTCGCGGTGAGCAGGTCCTGCGTCAGGGTCTGCGGCACGGTGTTCGGCATCTCCATGAAGGTGGTGATGCCACCCGCCACGGCCGCGGCCGATCCGTGTGCGATATCGTCCTTGTGCGTAAGACCGGGTTCGCGGAAATGCACCTGATCGTCGATCGCGCCGGGAAGCAGGTGTTTGCCCGTGCCATTGATGTCCTTGGCACCCGCGGCCCCACCGATGCCCTCGTATGCCACCCGTTCGATGCGTCCATCACGCACCAGTACATCGGCCGCTGCGGAACGGCCATCGCTCACCACCGTGGCACCGCGTACGATGAAGCTGCTCATGCGGCCTTCACTTTTTCCTGCCGGATGCCGAAGCGCATGCGGATCACCCCGATGATGGCCTCCCGGAAGATGTTCGCGCTCATCTTGCTCGTGCCTTTCAAACGATCCACGAAGGTGATGGGCACCTCGGCGATGCGCAGGCCGGCGAGCTTCACGCGATATTTCATCTCGATCTGGAAGGCGTATCCGATGAACCGGATCTCGTCCAGCGGCAGGGCCCGCAAGGTGGCGGCCTTGTAGCAC
>DASWWQ010000127.1:0-5359 GCA_036405935.1 Flavobacteriales bacterium | reverse complement strand
CTGGCCGGCGCTTTTGGTGAGCCGAACGGTGGTGCCCTTGGTGAGGTCGACCCGGTAGAGGTGCATCTCCAGGGCCCCGACGGGGTCCTGCGGATCCACCTTCGCCGTGCCTTCCACGAACACGAAGTTCTCCTTGGTATCCAGCCCGATGATGCGCGACACCGTCCATTCGCCGGTGGTCAACTGCCGGATCGGTCCCTGGTCGCCATAGAGGTACAGGTGGCGCCAGCCGTCGCGTTGGCTGAAGTGCAGGAATCGCCCGCGTTCCTTCTGGAGGAAGTGCACCGGATGCAGCGGCTCCAACCACTTGTCGTCGTGCTCCTCCAACAGGATACGGACCTGTTCACCTGTTCCTGCGTCGTACAGTACCACACGGATGTTCTGCGTAGCGCGGTCCAGGTGGATCACACAGACCTGTTTGCCGTCCGGTGTCCAGCTGAGGTTGGTGAGGTAGTCGTCGGGAGCTCCGTTGTGCTTCAGGAACACCGTGGTGCCGGCAGCCACATCGTAGATACCCACACGTACTTGGTGGCTGGCCTGTCCGGCCATGGGGTAGCGGATGGCGGCGAAAGTGCTCGGCTGGGTGTTGATGTGCTCCAACTCGTACCGCGTCACCATGCTTTCGTCCATCCGGTAGAAAGCGATCTTGGTACCGGTGGGTGACCAGAAGGTGCCTTTGGTGATGCCGTATTCGTCGCGGTGCACGCTGCGGCCGCTCACGATGCCGTCGCCGCCGTCGGTGGTGATGGGGATGGGCCCGAGCGGATCACCGCCCGCCAGGAAGAGGTTGTCGGCATTGGTGAAGGCGACCCGTTGTCCCGTGGGGTCCACGTCCAGGTGCTCGGCATCGGGCGGGAAGGAGCACCCCGTCTCCAGGCGGCCGGTGGTGAGGTCGTACGTGTGCAGGTGTGTTCCTGAGATGAAGGTGAAGCGCTGCGGACCCTGCCACGTGATGGTGGGGAAGGCCTTCACGCGGTCCGACTCCGTGAGCTGTTCGTTGAGCTGCCCGATGGTGAGGAGCTGCGCATCGGAGCGTTTGCCCACGCTGGCGCCGTAGAGCACATCATCCTTCACGAAGGAGAGATCCGTGCCGCCCGAGATCCACTGCAGCTGTTGCAGGCCTTGGGGGCGCAGGCGCCCTCCGCCGTAGGTGACGGCATCGCGCAGGGTGAGTTCGCGCGTGGCTTCCTGGGCGGACAACGAAAGGCCCAGGACAACGGCCGTGAGCAGGAGAAGACTTCGTGGCATGCGGAAAAAGGCTGGTGCGCGAAGATCGCACGGTTCCGCGATCGGGATGCCCTCTACAGGATGTTCACCTCGCGCTCCAGGTCCACGCCCGTCAGGTCCTTCACGCTTTCCAGGATCCGCGTGCTGAGGTCGTACACCTCGGCACCGGTGGATCGGCCGTGGTTCACCAGTACCAAGGCCTGGTCGGTATGCACACCGAAACCTCCGGTACGGCCATCCGTGTGGGCCTGCTTGAAGCCTTTCCAACCGGCCTTCTCGATCAGCTGTCCGGCGGCCAGCTTCACTTCACCCTCCGCTCCGGGGTACACCACCAGGTCAGGGATGTTCGCCTTGATGGCCTCTGCCATGGTTGCCGGTACCACGGGATTCTTGAAGAAGCTGCCGGCATTGCCCAGCGCCAACGGGTCGGGCAGCTTGCTGCTGCGGATGGCGATCACGGCCTCGCTCACCTGCGCGATGGTGGGCCGCTCGATGCCGCGCTTCTGCAGCTCCTGCTTGATGGAACCGTAGCTCACGTTCACCAAGGGCGCGGTGCTCAGGCGGAAGGCCACGCGCAGGATCACGTACTTGTCCTTGCCTTCGCGCTTGAAGTAGCTCTCGCGGTAGCCGAACCGGCATTCGTCCTTGCTGAAGCGTACCACTTCACCATCGCTGATGCGCAAGGCTTCCAGATGATGGAAAGTGTCCTTGATCTCCACACCGTAGGCACCGATGTTCTGCATGGGTGCGGCACCCACACGTCCGGGGATCAGCGACAGGTTCTCCACGCCGCCCCAGCCGTTGGCCACGCAATGCGTCACGAACGCGTGCCACACCGTACCGGCCCCGGCGCTTACGATCATATGGTCCGGACCATCCGGCGTCGCGCTGATGCCCTCCACCTCGTTCAGCAGCACCACGCCGGGCCAATCGCGGGTGAACAGCACATTGCTGCCCCCGCCCAGCACCAAGCGAGGCAGTTCTTGCAGTCCGGGGTGCGCCAGCAATTCACGCAACTGTTCCACGCTGTTGAAGCGGGCCAGGGCCTTGGCGCGTACGTCGATGCCGAAGGTGTTGTGCGACTTGAGCGGGGCGTTGTGCAGGATGTCCATTCGAGGCGCAAGTTTACGCTGGGGAGAAGGCCTTTCCTTTGCCGCGTATGCGCCGCGCCCTCGTCAGTGTCACCAACGACCTCAGTACCGACAACCGGGTGCACCGCACCTGCATGGTGCTGGTGGCGCTGGGCTACGAAGTGCTCCTGATCGGACGGCTGCTCCCCGGCAGTGCGCCGTTGGAGCGGCCCTACCGCACCGAGCGGATGCGCCTATTGTTCCGCAAGGGGCCGTTGTTCTATGCGGAATACAACCTGCGCTTGTTCCTGCTGCTGCTCTTCGCGCAGCGGCCGCAGCTGCTGGTGGCCAACGACCTGGACACCCTGCTGCCGAACTTCCTGGTGGCCCGCCTACGCGGAGCGAAACTGCTCTACGACACCCACGAGTTCTACACCGAAGTGCCCGAGCTGGTGGCCCGGCCCGGCGTGCGGCGCATCTGGCTGGCGATCGAGCGCTGGATCTTCCCGCGTTTGCGGAACGTGATCACCGTGAACCGCAGCATCGCCGAGGCCTACCACGAACGGTATCCGGCCCTGCGGAAGGCGGGCGTGGAGATCGGTGTGGTGCGCAACATCCCGATGCCGCGCCGGTTGGGGCCGATGCCTGCGCGCAGCACCCTGGGGCTGCCGGAGGATAAGCGCCTGCTGGTGCTGCAAGGCGCGGGCATCAACGTGGACCGGGGCGGGGAAGAGGCCGTGCTGGCCCTGCGCGAACTGCCGGACTGCCTGCTGCTGATCATCGGCAGCGGCGATGCTTGGCCCGTGCTGCAGGGGTTGGTGAAGGAACACGGGCTGGAGGACCGGGTGCGCCTGCTGGGGCGCATGCCCTATGAGGCCATGATGGACCATACCCGGAACGCGGACCTGGGCCTCACCTTGGACAAGGACACCAACCTGAACTACCGCTTCAGCCTACCGAACAAGCTGTTCGACTACCTGCACGCGGGCATCCCCGTGCTGGCCACCGACCTGCCCGAGGTGGCGGCCATCGTGCGTGCCCATGATGCCGGTATCGTGGTACCCGACCCCGCCCCGGCACGGATCGCGGCCGAGGTGCGGGCCCTGTTCGCCGATCCCGAGCGGGTACAGGCCTTGCGGCGGAACGCTACTTTCGCGGCCCGCGCGCTGGATGGTGCGGCCGAGGAGGCCGTGCTCCGCGCCCGGATCGAGCAACTTGGCTGAACGCCATCTCCATATCATCAGCTTCGATGTGCCGGCACCGCCCAACTACGGCGGCGTCATCGATGTGTACTACAAGGTGAAGGCCTTGGCGCAGCTCGGTGTGCGGGTGCACCTGCATTGCTTCGAGTACGGCCGCGGCAAGGCGCCCGAGCTGGACGCGATCTGCGAGAGCGTGCACTACTACGAACGCCATACCGGCAAGCATCAGCTGCTGAACAGTCTGCCTTACGTGGTGGTGGGGCGCCGCAGCGATGAGCTGGTGGAACGCCTGCAGAAGGACGATCATCCGATCCTCTTCGAAGGACTGCATTCGTGCTACCACCTCGGCGATACGCGTCTGCTGGGCCGCAAGCGCATCGTGCGCACCCACAACGTGGAGCACGACTACTACGAGGCGCTGGCCTTGGCGGAGCGCGGCACCTTCAAGCGGACCTACTTCGCCCAGGAGGCGCGCAAGCTGAGGCGGTTCGAGCCGGTGCTGAGCGAGGCCGATGCCATCCTCACGATCTCACCCGGCGATCAGCGGTATTTCGCCGCGCACTTCAACAAGGTGGTGCAGGTTCCGGCCTTTCATCCGAGCCCGAAAGTGGATGTGCCCCATGGCCTCGGTGACTTCTGCCTGTACCACGGGGCGCTCAGCGTGCCGGAGAACGATCAGGCCGCGTTGTTCCTCGTGAACGAGGTGTTCCACGGGCTGCCCATCCCCTTGGTGATCGCGGGCAGCGGGGCCAGCAGCGAGTTGAAGAACGCCGTGGCCAAGGCGAACAACGTGAAGCTGCGCGAGAACATCCCCACGCAGGAGATCACCGAGCTCGTGCGGCAAGCACAGGTGAACGTATTGCCCACCTTCCAGGCCACGGGCATCAAGCTGAAGCTGTTGCTCTGCCTCTTCACCGGTCGCCACGTGGTGTGCAATACGCCCATGGTGCAGGACACCGGTCTGGCCGAGCTCTGCCTGGTACATGATGATCCCGCTACGATGCGCCTGAGCATCCAGGCCTGCATGGCGAAGCCCGCGAACGGCAGCACCTTGGAACGCCGGACCGCCGTGCTGGAGGACCGCTTCTGCAACAGCCGGAATGCGGAGCGGATCCTGAAGGTGTTGGGCTGAGAACGTTGAGCGCTTCGACGGGCTCAGCGGGACAAGCGACGATCAGCTCGTCGGCGCGGTGGCCAACTCCAACAGCCGGCCTTCCTCGCAACGCACTACCCGCGCATTGAGCTTCTTCATGTGCGTGTAGTCGTGCGTGGCCATGATCACGCTGCGGCCGGTGCGGCTGATGGCGTAGAGCAGGTCCAGGATCTCCTCGGTGGTCTCGGGGTCGAGGTTGCCGGTGGGTTCGTCGGCCAGGATCAGCTCGGGGTCGTTCACCAATGCGCGTGCGATGCTGACGCGCTGCTGTTCCCCGCCGCTGAGCTCGTGCGGCATCTTGTAGCCCTTGTTGCCCAGGCCCACCTTGTCCAGCACCTCCTGGATGCGGGCTTCGATGGCCTTATCGTCCTTCCAGCCCGTGCTCTTCATCACGAAGAGCAGGTTGTCCTTCACGTTGCGGTCGCTCAACAGCTGGAAATCCTGGAACACGATGCCGATCTTCCGGCGGAGGAAGGGCACTTGGGAGCGTTTCAGCTTGCGCAGGTCGAAACCCGCCACTTGGCCTTCGCCCTCGATGAGGGGCAGGTCGCCGTACAGCGTGCGCATCAGGCTGCTCTTGCCGCTGCCCGTGCGGCCGATGAGGTAGAGGAACTCGCCCTTCACCACCGTGAAGTCCACATTGTTCAGCACGAGGTTCTCGCGTTGGAAGATGCGCGCATTGCGCACGTCGATGATAGGGGCGCTGT
>DASWWQ010000126.1:0-3653 GCA_036405935.1 Flavobacteriales bacterium | reverse complement strand
CCAACCTGCTGAACAACGCGGCCAAGTACACGCCGCCGGGCGGGGATATCGCCTTGCGTGTGGCCGACGACGGATCGGGTCATGTGGAGATCACCGTGAGCGACAACGGTATCGGCATCCGCGAACAGGACCTCGGACGCGTCTTCGACATGTTCACCCATCTGGAGCAGGGCGGGGATCGCTTGCAGAACGGGCTGGGCATCGGCCTGCACATCGTGCAACGCCTCACGCACATGCATGGCGGGCAGGTGAAGGTGGAATCCCCGGGCGCAGGCCAAGGGAGCCGCTTCACGGTGACCCTGCCCTTGGTCGACGCCGACGATCGGGTTCCTTCCGCACCGGTGGAGGAGCACAACCACAGACCCCCGCTCCGGGTGATGGTGGTGGACGACAACGTGGATGCGGCCTTCGTGCTGAGCATGATCCTCAAGCGCGAACGGCACGATGTGCATGCCACCCATGGCGGACTGCAAGCGGTGGAACTGGCCGCGAGCTTCAAGCCGGACGTCATCTTCCTGGACATCGGCATGCCCGGTATGGACGGGTACGAGGCCTGTCGCCGGATCCGGGCCCTCCCCGGGCTGAAGCACACCCATATGGTGGCCCTGACCGGGTGGGGACAGGAACAGGACAAGGAGCGGGCGCGGGAGGCGGGCTTCCATGAGCATCTGGTGAAACCGGCGGAAAGGGCCGTCATCATGCAGGTGCTCGATCGTGTGGGCCGGATGCTGGCCGTCCATTGAGCGTCGGGCAGATCAGCAGGACCGAACCGGAAAGCACCTCCGGTTGTTGAGGGCCTACCACCACCAATGTCACGCCCGATCGATACACACCGAAACAGGCGCCGGATGCATGCGCCGATCGGCCATCCATGAGCACGCCCGCCACCGAAAGCAGCGGCGCTCCAAGCTGGATCACCGCCGGAATGGACGAAGGTCCCCTGCTGCTCTGGACCAGCGGCTCCGACCACCACCGCGGATGGTGCAATGGGGTCTGGCAACGTTTCACCGGGATGCGCGGGGCGGATGCCGGGGACTGGGCCACCGGTATACACCCGCAGGATGCGGAACGGACCACGCGGATCCGCGCCGAGGCACAGGCCAAATGCGAACCCTATTGCGTGGAGTATCGCCTGCAACACCACGACGGCACGTACCGATGGATGCTGGAGACCGCGACACCCATCCTGCGCGATGGCGTTTTCCAAGGCTATACGGGCGCTTGTTTGGACATCACCGAACGCAAGGCGGCCGAGGATCGGCTCCGCCTCGCCACCGAGGTGGGTCAACTCGGCGTGTGGGACTGGGACATCCTCTCCGACCGGATCACCTGGACCGATGCCGTCTACCGCATCCATGGGGTAACGAAGGAGGAATTCGACTGCTCCTTGTCGGCCTATGGCGAATTGATCCACCCTGACGATCGCGCCGCGGTGCGGGGCCGGATCCAAGCGGCGTTGGAGCGTGACGAACCCTACGAAGTGGAGTTCCGGGTGCTTCCTCCGCAGGGGGAGGTCCGTTGGGTCTATACCAGTGCGGTGGTGCTGCGCGAGGAGGGTCGCCCGGTGCGCATGGTGGGCAGCACGATGGACACCACCCGGCGCAAGGCCATCGAGTTCGCACTGGAGCACACCCGAACGGACCTGCAGGCCCGCCAGGAGCAATTCACCCGTTTCATGGCGCACCTGCCCGGTCATGCCTGGATCAAGGATGCCCAAGGGCGGTACCGCTACATGAACCAAGCGGTGTGCGATCTGGTCGGCCGTACCATCGAAGAGCTCGCCGGCCTGACCGATGAGGACATCTTCCCTCCCGACGTGGCGGCACACCACCGCGAAACCGACGCCCAGGCCCGCGCTTGGGGCAAGCTGGAATCCGTGGATGCCATGGATCATGCCGACGGCACGCACCATTCGCTGGTGAGCAAGTTCCTGATCCCCGACCCCCATGGTGGAGCAGCCTTCCTGGGGGGGCTTTCCGTGGACATCACCGAACAACGGCGGGTGACCGGTGAACTGCACCGGGCCGAGGAGCGCTTCCAACTGCTGGCGGACAACATGGCACAACTGGCGTGGATGCACGACCCCCTTACCGGTGCCACCTGGTACAACCGCCGCTTCCTGGAATACACCGGTCTTTCCAATGAAGAGGCCGTGAGCAAGGTGCCCACCATGGTGCATCCGGACCATGTGGAGCGCGTGATGGCCAAGCGCGAGGCCGCCTATCTCTCCGGTGAGGCCTGGGAGGAGTCCTTCCCCTTGCGGGGACATGACGGCGCCTACCGCTGGTTCCTGCTGCGCAGCATCCCCGACCGCGACAGCTCCGGACGCGTGGTGCGTTGGTTCGGCACCAACACCGACATCACCGACCAGAAGATCGCGCAGGACCGCCTGCTCGACGCCGACCGCCGCAAGGACGAGTTCCTCGCTACACTGGCCCACGAGCTGCGCAACCCGTTGGCCCCCTTGCGCAGCGGATTGGAGCTGCTGTCCATTCCCGACCAGGATACGCCAACGCTGGACCAGGTCCGCAGGATGATGGACCGCCAGCTGCACCAGATGGTGCGCTTGGTGGATGACCTGATGGACCTGAGCCGGATCAGCCGGGGCACCATCGAACTGCGACGACAGGGTGTCGCCTTGGACCAAGTGCTGCAGATGGCCGTGGAAACGAGCCAGCCGTTGGTACAGCAGCACGGTCACCGCTTCGTGGTGGAAGCCCCACCACCGGGCCTTTGCATCCTGGGCGATCCGTTACGCCTGGCCCAGGTCTTCAGCAACCTGATCAACAACGCCTGCAAGTACACCCCGTCGGGGGGCCTCATCACCCTACGGACGCGATCATCCGCGCGCAGTGTCCAGGTGGAGGTGGAGGACACGGGCATCGGCATCCATGCGGACGACCTGCGCAAGGTCTTCGACATGTTCACCCAAGTGGACCGGCAGCGCAGCGGGCCGCATGGCGGATTGGGCATCGGGCTGAACATCGCACAACGCCTGGTACACATGCACGGCGGGCATCTTTCGGCCGTTTCCCGCGGCAGCGGACAAGGCAGTTGCTTCACCGTGGAACTTCCCCTTCATCGGATGGACCGAACACCGGCACATACCCCGACCTCCACCCCGGGCGACCGCGCCCCCCTGCGCATCCTGGTGGTGGACGACAACACCGATGCGGCCTTCATGCTGAGCCTGCTGCTGAAGAAGATGGGCTACACCGTGCGTACCGCGAACAACGGACGCCAGGCCTTGCGGATGGCCGCGGAGGAACCACCGGAACTGGTGCTGATGGACCTCGGCATGCCCGAGATGGACGGCTACACATGCTGCCAGCGGATGCGTCAGGACCCGCTCACCGCGGGATCGCACATCGTGGCGCTTACCGGATGGGGCCAGCCCGAGGACAAACGCCGGACGAAGGAAGCGGGGTTCGACGATCATCTGGTGAAACCGCTGGAACGTGAAGTGCTGGTGCAGATGATCGAAGCGTTCCGCACCCAACGATCCGTTCGCACGGCCTGAACCGTTACATTTGTGCCGGGGCAAGTCTCGTACGTCCAGCTCCTGCTGAATCCCCCAGGGCCGGAAGGCAGCAAGGGTAAGCGGTCGTAGCGGAGCGATGCGAGGAGCTTGCCCCACTTCTTTTCCCCTATCG
>DASWWQ010000125.1:0-3715 GCA_036405935.1 Flavobacteriales bacterium | reverse complement strand
TTCGAACCGATAGCCGATGCCCTTCACCGTACCGATGCGGTCGTCACCGATCTTCTCGCGTAGCTTCCGGATGTGCACATCGATGGTACGGTCGCCCACGAAGAGGTCGTGCCCCCAGATATGGGCGTAGATCTCATCACGTTTGAACACCTTGCCGGGCTTGCTCATCAGCAAGGCGAGCAGTTCGAACTCCTTCTTGGGCAGTTGTAGTTCCTCCGCACCGTTGAAGACCAGAACACGCTCGAGGTCCATGCGCACCCCGTTCGCTTCCAGCGTGTTGCCGTGGCTCACCTCCGTGCGCGAACGTTTCAAGAGGGCCTTCACCTTGCTCACGAACACCTTCGGCCGCACGGGTTTCACGATGTAGTCGTCCGCATCGGCCTCATAGCCCGCGATCTGGGAATAGTCCTCGCTACGGGCGGTGAGGAACACGATCAGCGTATTCTTGAACTCGGGCATGGCGCGCAATTGGTTGCACACCTCCACACCATCCATTCCGGGCATCATGATGTCCAAGACGATCAGGTCCGGCTTTTCCGCCTTGGCCGTTCGAAGGGCATCACGACCGTTCTGCGCGGTCAATACCTTCAGCCCTTCGCGCTCCAGGTTGTAGCGGAGGAGTTCGAGGATGTCCGCCTCGTCATCCACCAACAACACCTTCTGGTTCAGGATTCCCGCCATTGTTCGGTCCATGTTGATCCGGGTGCAAAAAGATGAAGGAATTGTGAGGCGGGGATGTATCGTAGGTCAAAAGTAGGTTAAGCACCACCGCCCTGTGGGATGCGTTGTCGCCCCCTACATTCGTACCGTTCAAGCGGGAGTAGCTCAGTTGGTAGAGCATCAGCTTCCCAAGCTGAAAGTCGCGGGTTCGAGTCCCGTTTCCCGCTCCGGAAGAGCCCTCCCTGAAGGGCTCTTTCCCTTGGGGGATCTTGACGGGCATGGATGGCCGGTTACTTTCGCGGGCCCATGTCGTCCAGGACCGGAACCGTAGCCCCCTTGCGTGTAGCAGAGCTTTTTGCCGGTGTGGGCGGCTTCCGGATCGGCCTGGAGCGGGCCGGAGGCTTCCGCGTGGTGTGGAGCAACCAGTGGGAACCGGGTAAACGCAAGCAGCACGCTTCGGACGTCTATATCGCCCGTTTCGGTGCGGAACATCATGTTTGTGCCGACATCGCACAGGTGGCCGCCCAGGACATTCCCGACCATGATATGCTCGTCGGTGGATTTCCCTGCCAGGACTATTCGGTGGCCAGCACCCTGCATCGTTCGAAAGGGTTGGTGGGGAAGAAAGGCGTGCTGTGGTGGCAGATCCATCGCATCCTCCAGGAAAGGAAGACCCGACCGCGGTACCTGTTGCTGGAGAATGTGGATCGTCTGCTTGTTTCCCCCGCCGGGCAAAGGGGACGCGATTTCGCGGTGATGCTGTCCTCCTTGGATGCCTTGGGCTATGCCGTCGAATGGCGGGTGGTGAATGCAGCCGACCATGGCATGCCGCAGCGCCGGCGGCGGGTGTTCATCTTCGGACAACTCCGCGGGGCGTTGCCCACGGAAACTCCCCAGGCCGTTCAATGGATCCAAGCCACGGGACTGTTCGCCAAGACCTTTCCGGTGCAACCCGATGAGGTTTCGCCGCATTCCTTCAAGTTGGAAAAGGACCTCGTGAAGGTGACCCGCCACTTCAACAGCAAGGGCGGGGCTTCCCCTTTCGCCAATGCCGGAGTGATGTGCGACGGGATCGTGCACACGATGAAGGTCCGATCGAGCCCTTCGTCGTCCGTCGTCACCCTGGGTGATGTGCTTCAGCCGGAATCCGAAGTACCGCGTGATTTCTTCGTTCCGCGGGCACAGCTGCCCCGGTGGAAATACCTCAAAGGAGCCAAGAAGGAGAAGCGCACGGTGCGCTCCAATGGACACGAGTACCACTATTCGGAAGGTGCCATGCCCTTCCCCGATGCGCTGGATGCTCCCTCCCGAACGGTGATCACCGGCGAAGGAGGAGCTTCACCGTCCCGGTTCAAGCATGTGGTGCGCACACCCAAAGGGCGTTATCGTCGCCTCACACCCGTGGAACTGGAACGACTCAACATGTTCCCGGATGACCACACCAAAGGGGTTCCGGATGGCTGGCGTGCCTTCTTCATGGGGAATGCCTTGGTGACCGGCGTAGTGGAGCGTATCGGCACGGAAATTGCCTTCCGCCACCGCCGATCCAAGCAGGCGGCCAAACCGTAGATGGGTCGAACGGAACGATCCGTTCCACAACATCCATGCACACGCGCGATCTTCGTTCCCGGACCGCACTCGGGTCCTTTCTTTTGCTGCCGCTCACCCTTCTTTCCTGCGACCCCGCACCTCCTTCCATGAGCACCACCGGTCCTGCCGCCGTTTCCGATCCGATCATCCCCGCCCAAGCCGATACCGCCGTGTTCGGTGCCGGTTGTTTCTGGTGCGTGGAAGCGGTGTTCACTGAACTCAAGGGTGTGTTGGAGGTGATGCCCGGATATACCGGGGGCCACGTGGAAAGACCCGATTACAAACTGGTCTGCACCGGTACCACCGGTCATGCCGAAGTGGCACGGGTGATCTACGATCCCAGCGTGATCACCTACGATGAGTTGTTGGAGGTCTTCTGGCAGACGCATGACCCCACCACGTTGAACCGACAAGGGCATGATGTAGGAACCCAGTACCGATCGGCGATCTTCCATACCAACGAGGAGCAACGCACCAAGGCCGAGACCTACAAGGCCGAACTGGACCGTAGCGGGGCGTTCGACCGGCCCATCGTCACCGAGATCGTTCCGCTGAGGGTGTTCCACCCGGCGGAGAGCTACCACAAGGACTACTACGCCAATAACCCCGACCAAGGCTATTGCCAGATGGTGGTCCGCCCCAAGGTGGAGAAGTTCCGGAAGGTGTTCGCGGACAAGCTGAAGCGCTGAGGAGGCTACATTCGCCGCATACCCCTGGATCCATGAAGTCGGTCATGATGCGCTTTTTCCTCCACTTCCGTTCCCTGCTGGTCCTGGTGGCTTCCGGGGTCGTTCATGCCGCAGATGCCCAAACCCCCGCACCGGGCAAGGAACTGGTCGTCAACGGTGGCTTCGAGCAGGTACGCAAGACCCCGCACACCTTCGATCAGCTGAAGGAGTGTCAAGGCTGGAGCAATGTGACCATCGGTTATTCGGAGGTGTTCGATGCGGGTGCACCGGCGAAAACCGTGGGCATTCCCAAGAACGAGTACGGCGAGATGCCGGCGGCTGAAGGGGAGCGGTACGGTGGGTTCTTCGCTTGGAAGGATGATCTGCGGCGGGATTGGTCGGCGGATGAGGATCCCTTCATGCCGGGCTGGAGCGCTTACTCGGAATACCTGATGACCGAACTGGCGGAGCCGCTCGTGGAAGGGGTGACCTACGAGGTGACCTACCAATTGGCCTTGGCGCAGAACAGCGACCGTACCGTGAGCGGGGTGGGGGTCTATGCCTCACCGGTACCCCTGAAATATGAACATCGTCGCTTCCTCCAGGAACGCCCGCAAGTGGGTCTGGACAAATGGATCGAGGAGCGCGGCAAGTGGGTTGCCGTTACCCAGCAGTTCGTGGCCGATGGCGGTGAGCGCTATTTGATCGTGGGCACCTTCCCCATGCTGGGTTTCGATCACAAGCGGATCGTTGAAGGGCCTGACAATCAATACGCCTACTACTACATCGACGCTGTG